>CAYXVW010000107.1:0-8801 GCA_964468695.1 uncultured Balneolaceae bacterium
TCAAATGCTCCCAAAGCAGTGAAGTGACAACGCCTTCCTGGTCGTCCAATTCTATTCCTGCTCCCCACATTCCGTCCCAAGGACTTCGAAACCGTAAGGCAACCTTATCCTCCAGGTAGAACAATCGATATATTTTAAGGCGAAATTGGTCAAAATTAATACCGGCTTTAAAATCATAAGCCCCTACCGAATTCCCAATGACATTGGAAATATCATTTGCTGGAGCATTATCTCCTATAGCCGCTTTGCCGCTTACTACCCTTAGGAAATCTGAAAAGGATGATGGAAGCTCTCCAAACCGCGGGTGTGTTCCTCCCCACATAACGTTATGGACAGCCCCGGCTGTCAAATCAAATCGAGAATGATTATATCTAAGATAAAAATATTTTTGATGCAGGTAAGGCCCGTCAATATGACGATCATCCGTAAACCAGCCGTGACTCATCATCACATCGATCTCCAGGCGTTCCCTTGTTTCAGGTATGTGGACAAAACCTGCTGTACCCAGACGAACTTTAGGAACGGGTGTGACATTTCGACTAACCATCATTGATCCCATGGATAGCTCACGGTCATTTAGCCCTATAGGATCATAAAATCGTCCCCCTTTTAAAGCCACTCCCTTGTAACGCAGTTCACCAAAAAGCTGTGTGAAATGAAGTGAATTCTGCTGAGAAATCCGCCCATCCATATTGAATCCACTCCTAAACTGAAGTTCTTCCGAACTATTAGAAACGGAATAAGTGCTATAAAATCGATTTATAAAATTAGAAGAGGAAGCATCAACTGTTCCGTCTGTATTAGCATATAGCCAAAAGGGAAGTTCTTCTGATAAGCCCAGATAAGCTGATGTTTCAAGTCCATATTCTACCTTCTCTTGCTGAGCTTGACAAAAATCAGCAAGGAAAAGAATTGAAAAAAGTGACAGAATGATAGTATATATCTGATAAGAACATCGGTCCATATTGATCAATAGGTTAACCGTAGTTTATCAAGCGATCCTTCCCTTCTATCAGGCTGCTGAATTTCTCTTTTTTAAGCGCATTCCACATTCTATCGGCAAAAGCAAAAAACGGCTTTTTTTGATGATACCATCCAAAATGCAGGCAGTAAGGGGTCGTCTCTAAATAGTCACCTTTCCCGGGAATAAGTGAAAATAATTTTATCAGAAATCTTCGCAGCCATTTAATCTTTAATCCCCGTAAATTGTATACAAAGCTATCGCAATAGTATTTGCATACCACATATTCAAAGTCATCATCATGGGAGGTTAAATCCCCTATATAATCCAGTTGTGGACTAGTATGTCCCTGTAGCCAGGGATAAACCGGCAAGTTCAGCTTCGACATTGCCATAGCCATACTCCACTCGCAAGATTCTTCACTGCGGCCCTGTTCCAATGTTCTGCTCCGGAAGTGAGTCTCATCTTTACGATTGAGCATTTTCTGAGCAAAATCACATACTTTTTTGGTAAGAGTAAAATCCTGCGCATAGATCATACCCGTTTGCACACGACTCAGATAAGTCAGGCCAAAATGATTGAGCGTACGGCGCCGGCGACGTAAAATAATATCTGCTATAATCCCTATATTTTTTGGTCCCCCAAAGAAATTGTCCGAAACCTGGGTTCCTGTAATTGTAAAAGGATAGGGCTGAAAGGACTGCCATAAGGAATCCGGATTTTTACACCAAATAATATCACTATCCAAATACATATTACGCTCAAAGAACATATACTCATGGATATTATGCTTAAATCCTACGATGGAAGCATGTTCCGGCGATATAATATGAATGATATCAAAGATGCCACTTAAATTGCGCTCTTCGAGTATCCTTTTATGCTTTTCTTCACAAACAAGAGCAACGGGACGCTCATCATCATAGCGTCTCAGCGAAATGACTGACGCAACCGCGTGCTTGAGATACTTTGGATGGCCGTAAGTTGTATATATATACCCCTCAGGAGCTAGATTTTTCTTTTGGACAGATCTTAACATAGACAGTTTTTATATAATTTGGGCTAAATATACAACTATTCTTGTCAAATTTTAAAACCTCTCTGTCTACCGGGCTGCCCGTTTACGGAGCGTCTCCATAAGTGAATCAAACCCTTTCTTGCGAATAATTCTCTGAAACTGTTGATGATAGGATCCAGCTGTTGATACATCGTCAATAATCATATCCGTGACCACCCACTGCTGCGTCCCGTCTTTCTCTTTATACTTCAGTTCGTAACTTACAGGCGTACGCACCTTATCCATTTCGGCAATAGTACTAACAAAGGCGCTATCTTCCTCTACCGTTATATCCTCATAGGTTACTTTTGCACGGTATATATCCAGCTTATTTAATGACTGATCACGAATGATCGTTGAAAATAAATCGATGAATTCATTTTGTTTCTCCGCCGATAGGTCATCATACGTATTTCCCAGAGCGAATTGAGCCATTTCACCATAATCTATATTCCCGTTGATTATATTTTTGAGTTTCTCCCGCTGTTCCTCGGTATACTCCGTTCCTTTAGGACCCAGCAAAGCCTTTATTTCCCGATCCCGTTCTTCAAAAAGTTGTTTGATATCTGAAGCATCTTTTTGGGCCCATCCATCTGCGGGTTGAAAAAAAAGTATTCCTAATATTATAATGAATGATATGCGGAAATAATTTTTAAAAAAGTTCATATTAATCTTCGTTATTAAAAATTGGTGTTAGCGGCAAACCGGACTTACGATGTAACTCAAGCATATCCGTATTAAAATCATATATATCACGCCTTTTTTGTACTCTCAGTTCAAGTTCTTTCTTCATGGCATCAATCAGATCTTTGGTATCACCTATGCCAAAATCGTAGTCCAGCTGTTCCTGACGAAGCCATTTCTTACTAATCACAAGAGCTTCATCGGTGTTTTCCACTTTTGTTTTTGAAAGCGAGGCATTTTTATAAGCCTCATTAAGTTCTAATTCAATACCATCAACGGCCGCCTCCCTTAAATATTTTGTCTGTCGGTACTGCAGTTGCCTCCGCTCTACATTGGCATTCATGCTTAAAAAATCCAGATTCTGTCGAATAATTAAACCAAATGATGCTGAAAGATAGTTGGCATTGTTAATGATAAAGGGATTGCTCTGGCGGGGGCGATTGGGGGTATTGGCAAAACTGCCTGACATGCCAAGAACTAGTGCGGGATAATTGCTGCTCTTTTCAGCTTCTAATCCATACTCCGCCGCATTAATGCCCGCTTCAATCGCTTTTATTTCTGAGCGATTGCTTATGGCATTCATACGATAGTAATCAAATTCCCTTAATTCACCTGTAACGGGATCCAGAAAGGACTCCACCGGAATATATATTGTTTTCTTTCCCGCCTGTAACACATAGTTCCATATTCGGCGTGTCATTTGTGCGCTTTCCCTAACCTCAGCCGCCCGACTGGCGAATTCCGATTTAAAAATTCTAAACTTAAAAAAGTCCGATTCATCAAAATCTTCGGCCCCCTCCTCTTGTTTCTCTTCCAGCTGTTTTTCAATATCCTTAATAGTATTGGTTGCCTCCTCAAGCAATCGCATGATTTCACTCGTCAAAATGTGGCTCTGGTACAGCTCTATTAAACGAACTTCCAAATCAGACTTTTGCTGTTCAAACTGCTCTTTTGCTGCTTCTGCCGCTGATTCGGCTGCTTTTACGGCATTACTCAGCGCTCCCCAGGTAAAAAGTGGTTGTGCCGCACTTACTTCAGCCCGGCTAAAAACTGCCCAGTCTTCCCAGTCATTTTTAAGGTCTGGGTCTAAATAATATTCATCTTCACTTAAATCCTCGCGCTGACTAACAACACCCGGCACCACTCCATGCTGGCTACTAAATTCAAATGAAGGCAAATAACGCTTGGCATTTACCTGATCAACCTGGTTCTCGGCTAAATGTATTTTCTGCTGCTCATAGTCAAGCTGTGAGGCATTCTCAATTCCTTGCTCAATAAATTCCTGCAGTGATACCCGCACGGTATCCTGAGCTAAGGTTCCATACGAACAGAAGAATAAAAGTAATACTAAAACGAACGAAGTTTTCTTCATAGCGGTGAAGTATCTATTCAATGAGAAGTTCGATTGATAAACGTTTGGCCATCTCTTTTTATTTAATAAAAAATAGCCCCTCCCTAATGGAAGAGGCTATACGTTATCAGAGCGGAGGGAGAGGGATTCGAACCCCCGGAGACCATAAGGCCTCAACGGTTTTCAAGACCGCCGCATTCGACCACTCTGCCATCCCTCCAGTATCTTAACAAGAAATTAAGTTATCTATGCATTCTCCAGCGCCTGTGCACCTGAAATAATTTCTGAAATTTCAGTTGTAATAGCACTCTGACGCGCCCTGTTATACTCAAGTTCAAGATCTTCCTGCAACTCATTTGCATTCTCGGTAGCGTTATCCATCGCTGTCATTCGCGCCCCCTGCTCAGCTGCATTTGACTCAAGAATAGCCTTCCATAACTGTAAATTCAAGTGAGAAGGTAATAATTCTTTCAGGATACTATCTACATCCGGCTCATATATATATTCTCTTTCAGGCTGATCACTGATTTCTTCATCAATCAGTGACTCCGGATCAATAGGCAGAACCGATTCAACAATCCGCTCTTGAGCAATAACTGATTTAAATTCATTATAAGCCAGCTTTACTTCGTCATACTCACCGGAAGTATATTCTTTAATAACCCACTTCATAATTTCTGAAGCCTGGGCAAATTGAACATCTTCAAAGAAGTTGGGATATTCCGCTATAATATTATAATTACGCTTGCCAAAATGCTTGATTGCTTTTCGTCCGATGCAAACGAGAGAAAGGGAATCGTTCGACCTCTGCTCTGCATAATCTTCCTCAATCTTTTTTCCAATAACCTTAAACAGGTTGTTATTGAAAGCACCACACAATCCCCTATCGGAACCGATAATAATAAATAAAACTTCATCCCGGCTTTCCGGTTCCCGGAGAAGCTCGTGATCTTCAGAAGCATTTTGAACCAACCGACCTACAACCTCCTTCATTTTAGATGCATAGGGACGGGTCTCAATGATTCTATTTTGAGCTTTTCGCAATTTAGCGGCAGCAACCATTTTCATGGCCTTTGTAATCTGCCGCGTATTTTTAACGGATTCTATCCGGTTTCGTATGTCGCGAAGATTCGCCATGATTAAGAGTTATCAGTAGCTGTAAGTTGATCAATTATTGTTTGAGCGGTATCCAATAACTTGTCACCAAACTCATCACTAAGCTTACCGGATTCTGCCAGTTCAGTCATTTCTTTATCAAATTTAACATTCACTGTTTCGAGATATTCGGCCTCGAATTCCTGAACCTGATCAACTTTTAATTCATCCAGCAGGCCTTCACTATTGATCTTAAGCAATGCAATTTGCTCTTGCACCGCAAGAGGCTGGTAGATATCCTGTTTCAACAGTTCAACCGTTCGCTCTCCGCGCTTCAATTGTCGCTGAGTGGCCGGATCAAGATCAGATCCAAACTTTGCAAATGCCTCAAGCTCACGATATTGGGCTAAGTCCAGCTTCATAGTACCCGAAAGGGCTTTCATCGATTTAACCTGAGCAGATCCACCTACACGAGATACCGAGGTTCCCACATCAATAGCTGGACGAACGCCGGAGTTAAACAGATCCGTATCGAGAAATATCTGTCCGTCTGTAATAGAAATAACGTTAGTCGGAATATACGCGGAAACATCGCCAGCCTGTGTTTCAATAATCGGCAATGCAGTCAGAGAGCCACCGCCTTCAACTTTCGGCTTTAATTGCTCCGGAATATTATTCATTTGCCGGGCAATCTTATCATCATCAATTATTTTAGCAGCACGCTCCAAAAGCCGGCTGTGCAGGTAAAACACGTCACCGGGATAAGCTTCACGTCCCGGTGGTCGCCTCAACAGGAGTGACAACTCCCGGTAAGCCACAGCCTGTTTCGAGAGGTCATCAAAAATCACGAGCGCATGCCGACCTGTATCACGGAAGTACTCCCCAATTGCGGCTCCTGCAAATGGAGCAATATATCGCATGGGAGCCGTGGAACTGGCCGGTGCAGAAACAATAGTGGTATAATCTATTGCATCATGATCTTCAAGAGCTTTAGCAATTCCTGCAACCGTAGATCCTTTTTGTCCGACCGCTACATAAATACAATGTACCGGCTTTTCGGTATCCTGTGTTTCTTTCTGATTAATAATGGTATCAATAGCTACCGAAGTTTTCCCGGTCTGACGGTCGCCAATAATCAGCTCCCGCTGGCCCCGTCCAATTGGGATAAGTGAGTCAATGGCTTTAATTCCAGTCTGCAGGGGTTCCTTAACCGGTTCCCGGTAAATAACGCCCGGAGCTTTTCGTTCAAGTGGGATACGAATAGTATCTCCGGAGATAGGTCCTTTTCCATCAAGGGGACGTCCCAGCGGATCAATAACGCGACCTAAAAGGCCATCGCCCACATTAATAGAAGCAATATCCTTAGTCCGCTTAACGGTGGCTCCCTCTTCCACAGCACTGGTGGGACCAAAAAGCACAATTCCCACATTGTCTTCTTCGAGGTTTAAAACCATGCCTCGAATGGTATTTCCATCTTCATCTTTGGAATCAGGAAGATCAACAAGTTCTCCGGCCTGTACTTTGGACAAGCCATAGACGCGGGCAATACCATCGCCTACTTCGAGAACCGTTCCAACGTCATAGACATCCGCTTCGCTGTCGAAGCCCGATAATTGCTTGCGTAATATTGCTGATACTTCGTCTGGTCTTACTTGACTCATTGCTTATATTGTAATTTAAAAACGTATTTGATTTCTATTCTACAGTGGATGAAAGCAGCGATTCTTCCAGCTGTTCCAATTGATATTTAACCGTACCATCAATTACTGTATCATCAATTCGGATAGCCATTCCTCCTTTCAATGATTCATCCAGGCTGATATCCATCTCTACTTTCTTCTGGGTTTTTTCCTCTAGCTTCTGATGTAACAACTCCCGTTGTTCATCTCCCAGCTCTTCGGCCACATACACATTAACCGTAATAATGCCGACCTGCTTTTTATATTGAGCTATAAAAGCAGTGGTTATCTGATCCAGCAGATTAATACGATCTTTTCGCGATAAAAGCTTTAAAAAAAGCTTTGTAGCCTCCCGGATCTCATCAAAAAAAAGCTTATCCAATACAGCCGTTTTGTCACCAAATTTAATAACGGGACTCTTCAAAAAAGTGACTAATTCACTAGAGTCATTCAACGTATTATGAATGAACCGGATATCTTCGAGTATCTCATCCAGTTCATTTCGTTCGTTGGCTACCCCTAAGAGGGCCGTTGCATATCTTTTGGCTGCTTTGGTTGTATGCATGTACCTTAGTTTTTAGAGATATCTTTGATAAAACTATCTACAAGCTTGCTGTTTTTCTTTTCGTCAAGCTCTGCATCAATAATTTTAGATGCCGACTGCACAGCCAAGTGAACAACTTCATCCCGAAGTTCCATGAGCGCACGTTTCTTTTCTTGCTCAATGGTTTCTTTAGCCTGGGCAATCATCTCTTCTGCCTCTTTCTTAGACTTTTCAATTCGTTCAGCACGAAGCATCTCAGCTTCTTGTATTGCCTCTTTACGAATCTCCTGAGCCTTCTTTTCCGCTTCCCGTAGAGCTTTCTCGTTATCCTTTGAAATTTGCTCGGCACGGTTAAGTGCCTTCTCAGCAGATTCCAACGAATCCTTAATCCGTTCTTCCCGTTCCTGCAGAGCATCCATAATAAGAGGAACAGCATACTTACCCATCACCCATAAAAAGATGATCATAGTGATAAGTACCCATATGGCGAATCCCCCGTTAAATGAAAGGAGACCACCTCCGCCTGCTAATAATAGCATCATGATTCGATGATTATATAATTATTATTGTTTACACTCCAAGTGCAAGAAGAATACAAACAATAGCACCGATCAGAGCTACACCCTCAATAAGAGCGGCAGTCAAAATCATTGCCCCACGAATATCTCCGGACGCTTCAGGTTGACGAGCAATACTTTCTGTAGCGCTTTTGCCAATCATGCCGATACCAATACCCGCACCAACTGCTACAATTCCTGCTCCGATTCCTGCTGCTAATAAACCCATAGTATTTACCTGTTATGTTTAGTTGTTGTTTGGATTAATAAGTATGCGTGAAAAATATTAAGCATGAGCTTCAATTCCTTCTTCATGATGCTCGTGCTCTTCTGCTGCCATCCCAATAAATACGGCGGAAAGCAGCGTAAAAATATAAGCCTGCAAAATTCCTACAAATGCCTTTAATATGTACAGCGCTGCTGTTAGCGGTACAGAGAAAAAACTCACCCCTATACCTGCTATTGATCCAAAAAGATCAGCAAATATAAATATCAGTCCAAGAATACAGATGATCATAATTTTACCCGAAAGCATATTTGCAAACAAACGTACAGCCAATGCAAAAGGCTTGGTAAAAAGACCAATTATTTCAATTGGAGTCAAAATAACGCGCATCAGCGGAGGAACGCCGGGAAACCAGAAAACGTGTTCCCAGTGATCTTTAGAGCCATTCCACTGTGTTAATACAAAAGTAATAAATGCTAAAATCGCGGTAACAGTTATGTCAGCGGTTGCGGTAACCCCCCACGGTAAGAGCCCGAAAAGATTCATAAAAGTAATAGATACAAAAACGGCAAAAAGATAGGGCACAAACTTTCGATACTTGTTATCGGATATATTTTGCCTTGCGATATCATCGCGCACAAAAACAA
>CAYXVW010000108.1:0-8766 GCA_964468695.1 uncultured Balneolaceae bacterium
ATGGATTTACCGGATATGGCGAAGCGGCTCCGAATAAGCGGTATAATGAAGATGCGGAAAAAGTTGCGGCATTTGCGAAAAGCCTTTCAACCAATTTTTTCGATAATATATCAACCATCCAAACTCTTGCGAATAAGCTTTCTGCCCGCCGTCCACAGGTGCAATCTGCGATGGCAGCGATAGAGATGGCTTGGCTCGACTGGTGGGGTCAAAAGCAGGGTAGCGCTCTCTGGCAGTTGTGGGATGCCCCATCAAATGCCACTCCGCCGACTTCCTACACCATCGGTCTCAGTACGCTGGAAGTCATGCAGGATAAAGTACGTGCCGCTTCAGACTATCCCATCCTAAAAGTAAAGCTGGGTACCGATAAGGATCGCGACATCATCCGGGCCATCCGGGAAATTACGGATAAGCCCATCCGCGTGGATGCAAATGAAGGATGGACGACCTTGGACGAAGCGAAAGAACAGATATCCTTTTTGGCCGACCAGAATATTGAAATTGTAGAGCAGCCGATGCCCGCGGCTATGAAGGAAGAGATGCAGCAGCTGAAGCAGTGGTCCCCACTACCATTATTTGCCGATGAGAGTTTTAAAGGAGATGAAAACCTGGTAGAAATTGGGCAGGCTTTTGATGGAATCAATATAAAATTGGCGAAGATTGGAAGCTTAGTAAAAGCAAAAAGAGTAATTGAGCAGGCCAAAAAGCAGAATTTAGAGGTCATGATCGGCTGTATGATCGAAAGTTCATTAGGGATTGCGGCCGGAGCTCTTTTAGGTACGCAAGCTGATTATGTGGACCTGGATGGCAACCTGCTAATCAAAGACGATCCTTTTGCAGGGATAAGTTTGGATAAGGATAAGAGAGTAGTTTTAAGTAAAGAACCGGGGTTAGGAGTACATGCAAAATAGTTGGGCTGAAGAAGATAAATACATATCTTTCTGATATTAATGGGAGTGCTATTCATTTTGAGATGACATTAGCAGAAATGCTCCAACAATCAGGACCATCAATACCAGATTGCGTATTAGCGTAAACTCCAGTCCTGATGCAAAACCTAATGCCCCGAAACAGCCGCAATTTTCTACGCTCATTCCCTGGAAATAAAAATAGGAAAGAACCGAGGAGAAGCCGATGAGCATTAATAGCGTCCCGGCCAATGCCCATTTGAGGTAGCGTCCCCAAAGCAAAAAGACGGCCAGAACAAGCTCAAGTATGGAAGTTGAGATAACAATGAAATTACTGTACTCTATTAGCCAGTAGAATTCAGTTGCCATTAATTCTACCAGGTACTGGGCATCAGATCCACTGATAAGCTTACCAATTCCGGAAGCCAGAAAGATAATTCCCAATAGAATACGGATGGTATTTAATGCTATGCTCTTATATTTGGGCTTCATTATCTTTATATGCTTTTTATGGAATGAATATCAATTTGTTAATGTAGTTGATGTAAAGTACAATATAGAAACTATTTTATGAATATTTTTATATCCGGTGGAACAGGGTTTATAGGGGATTACTTGCGTATGATGTTGCTCAGAGAGGGACATCTGTTGACAGTTCTAACACGTTATCCCGATGAGTATGAAGATGAATCGGCTGAAAATCAACGGTTTGTATCCTGGGATGATGATCTGGTATCCGGGATGGAGGAGTCGGATGTGGTTATTAACATGGCAGGGGCTTCTATTTTTGGACGACGATGGACCGAAGAGGTTAAGAAAAAAATATATTCCAGCCGCATCGAAAGTACCCGTACCCTGGTAGAAGCTATGAAAAGTGCTGATAATCCTCCCGATACTTTTATTTCAACCTCGGCAGCTAATTATTATAAGGGCAAGGAAGATCAAGTGCTGGACGAATCGGCTGAACGGGCAGATAACTTTCTTGCTAAGGTATGTATCGATTGGGAAAAGGAAGCACGCCGGGCAGAAGAGGCAGGAGTGAGAGTTGCCATTCCACGGCTCGGGATTGTATTGGAAAAGGAAGGGGGAGCGCTTGGACAGATGTTAACGCCCTTTAAAATGTTTGTAGGCGGACCTATTGGCAGTGGAGAACAGTATTTCCCCTGGATTCATATGCATGATGTGTGCAGGGGATTGCTTTTTGCCATTCGGGAGAAGGATTTCGCGGGTCCGTTTAATTTAAATGCTCCAAGTCCTGTTACGATGCGAGAATTTGCGGATGAGTTGGGCTCACAGCTTAATCGTCCGTCCCTTTTCAGGGTTCCCACATCAGTATTACAGTTGGTGCTGGGAGAAGCAGCCCTGCCACTTACCGAAAGCCTGCGTATGCAGCCTAAAAAATTACAGCAGCACGGCTTTGAATTCCAATATGAATATCTGACGGAGGCCTTGGGAGATATTTTATAACTGGATTTTTTTATTCGAAAAGCGTCCAGGAAATGACTCCCTCATTAGTAAAAGCGATCAGCTCCGGATAACCATCTCCATTCACATCATTAATTACCGGGTATTGCATGCTGTTAGAGGGTAGCGTATTAAGTGATGTTCCATCCGTCACTTGCCATCCCAAAAGTCTTCCGGCATTAGTCAGCATGAGAATATCTTTTCGACTGTCTTCATTAATATCAGTTGTGAGAGGGGAGAAGTTTTGTTGAACAGGCTGGCCAATATTTTGAGTAGATAGGAGCTGTCCACTGCTGTCTAAGATGTAAAAAGAACCATTAGCATCTGCGGTAACAATCATTGTCCCCTCTGCTAATTGTCCATCACTTCGAACACGCATATCGCTGACGGATGGAGTTCCGGTTAAGGGACTACTTGAAATATTAATAAAACTTGATCCCGAGGAGTTTGAGGCGTCTTGGGAATTGGGGAAAAGCTGGTCAGCTCCCATGGCATAGAGATTGCCATCCTCAGCATTCGCCAAAATATAGTCCTCAAATATTTGTGGAGAACCATTGATGGGAGCATTGGTGAAGCGCGGGAAGCCCTCTTTGGTGCTCCCATTAATCTCCCATGCATGTACACCATTTCCGGAAAAGGCTACGATCGTCTTACTGTTCATAAACTCTTCGACTACAGGTCGAGCAGTAATTTGGGTATTTGTTGTTACCGGCCATCCGTTGATATTATTTCCACGGCCGTTCAGGGTGTGGAGCTTTCGATCGGCCGTGGCAACCAAAGCATTTGGTAGTCCATTTCCGTTTACATCTGTGACCACAAGGGGGGAAGTAATGGTTTCATCCAGCGCAAATGGAAACCTCGGCAGTAAATCGCCATTTTCATCCCATCCGTAAATTTTATTACCGGCAGCTAGGAGAATCACATTTTTATCGGTGCCATACCAGTCATAGACTACAGGAGATCCAATCGGTGTGTCGCTTCCGGTATTTGCTTCCAGAATACGGTTTCCATCAGCAGAAAGTGCATAGACACTCCCGGATGGAGATGCAAAGATAATTTCATTGCGGCTACTTCCGCTTATATCGGCAACGACCACTTCACCGGAAAGTTCTGACTGCAGAGGAAAAATCCAATTCTCTTCATAGGGCTCGCTTTCCTCGTCCCATCTATAAGAAGTAGCATAAAATTGAAGGCTATCACTTTCTTCTGTAAGAGAGGCTGATAGCGTTAGAAAGCTGGATCTATTCAATATCGTGTTGAGATAACTATCCGGATAGGTAAAGGGATCTATTAAAGAGCCGAAGTTCTCGTTTGTAACAAATAGCCCACTTATTTCTTCGGGCAAATCTTCTTTGATATCGCGAAAAGTTCGTTCATAGTAGATCGTCCTTCTGCGTTCTTTGTCATCTGAAATAATTTCTGTGAGCTCTCTGCGCTTGGATATGGCTACCACATCATCGATAACAGAAAGGTAAAAGCTGGGAAAGGAGCTAAGAGAACTCCCAATAAGTTGAGCGAGTATTCTGCTTTGAATAAAGTAGATGCCATCTTGGGCTTCAGCATGGCCGTCATCAGCCAAATTATTAAGCATTTCTCTAAATCCGACAGGGTTATCGAGTTTGCGAACAAAGATATGTTCGCCAGTTGTCAGAAATCCCGACTCGGCATAGATCGAAACGGCAAATTCGGTTCCAAGAGGCTCCGATAATGAAGTATACCGATCCGGTTGACTGATAAACATCGAATCAGTGTGGGAAGTATCGGGTAGGGAATCGGGTAAATCTTCAGAAGGAGATTGACGAAAAATTCCAAAGGCAGCAGCACTGGATGAAATATATTGATCCAGGCTAATAGGAGCATTGGTATCCGAAATAATTTCAATAAAAGTACTTTTTTGTTCCTGTGCGAGTGGTATTGTTCCGAAAAGCTGGAAATCATATTCTTCCTTTGGATCAGATATCGAAAGCAAAGCCGGTTTTGTTCCCCGAAGCGCTTGGTTAAGAGCCGGATGATAGGTCACCTTCGCAATCTGTCGCGAAACTTCGCGCAAAGAAGGGGTATTCATAATAACATGCCCCGGCTGCAATTCGATATGGGTTAAATCAGCTCTTCTGTCACTATCGGAATAGGCCCGAATTGCATCTTCAAGCCCCAAACTTGATTCGGAAAGCAGAAGCAGATCATTGAGTGTAGCTGTAAATAAAATCTGATCTTCAATTTGGAGTTTATGAATGGTGGTTTCCTGAAAGTGGTATTTATTTTGGGAAAAATCCCGATAGTAGTTTTGGAATAATTCTTCGCTGAAGCCATCCGGGGCCTGACCAATCCAAATAGCTTCCAGCCTGTTTTCCGCACCGGGGTAGAGGATCAATCCATTTAGATTTACGCGGGAGGTCGTGGTAGAGTCAATAGCTTTAAGCGGTGTTATTGCCGAGGTTGTAACACCATCCACCAGGGAAGAATAGGGGGCCTCCGTAACAGATCGTAGCGTCGTATTTTCAGCCGGTATAATTATAAAGGGAGCCTTCTCGGGAACGGCTCTTACCCAGGGGCGATCTTCGGAGGGGGAGCAGGATAATAGGATGAAGGGAATCAGCAGTAGAAATGATAAGTATTTTAGCTTATTCATAAATAAAAACTCAGTTCTCATAAATGGTATCAAAAATTCTGCCGCAGACTATTTCCAATAGTTAAGCAACGCAGGCAATCATTAAAATATTTGTAACGAGCCAAAAGTAATAATTATTAGGATAAATGAATGCTTTTAATTTCAGAGGAGTAGCAGTGCTTTCTTTTAACTGCTTGGGATTAGAGAAGTTCCCTTTGTGGAAATGGGCATATAGAATAATATGCAATGGAATGGATGTGTATCCGTTAATAGATAAATGTTAAGAATTAAAAGATGAATTGGTTTATTTGTCCCGTATTGCTTTACTTACTTGTAGACCGTTGGGAATTGACTCTTGAGACTAAAGTTGTAACCATATCCATTGAGGTATGAGTGAGATTAATTTATATATTTTATTTTGGCTTATCTTAGGATTATTTACCCTGGGATCGGTAGTTATGGCAACTGCTACTTTATTTAATGTTGTGCGGTTGCGGAATGTACGGCTTAGTTGGAAAGCTGGTAAGGTATGGGGGTACCCGCTATTTTCAACTTTATTTGTCTGTTCTACCTTAATTGTCGGAGGGATAGCCCTTTATTATGGTTCTGTAGAAGAAATAATTGCTGCCGGCTTGTATGGTTGGATGGGCGGTTGCTGGTTTTTTACCAGTTTTGTTGCCACAAAGCGATATATAACTGATCACGGTATCGTGAAAAATGTAAATGAGCCGATGCAGACCATAGCATGGCACCAGATACGTGATTTTGTAGAGAAAGAAAAAGAAAATCATATTCACTACATATTCATTTATAGTGCCGATATTTATGACAGTACCTCCAAACTTATTCGATTGGAGCTTCAGGTTCCGTTGCGAAAGAAGGAAGCGTTCAGAAATTTGATTTCACATAAACTCGGCCGCCGTATTCGTTGTTATATAAAGGATGATGACGACATCAACGTCGAACAGTTTGAGTGATTCTGCATCTGATTAATTTTAATTTAAAGTTTTAGGCATTTGTTCGAAGAGATACAAAATTCAGATATAGTTCAAGAGCGGACTTTCTTGGTAGGGGTTTATGGTCCGCAAACTCCGCGTATTCAGGCCGAAGAATACTTGGATGAGCTGCAAATGCTCACTCATACAGCAGGAGGAATCACCATAGATAAGATTTTGCAAAATCGGACTCACCCGGATCCCTCTACCTATGTAGGCTCGGGCAAGCTGAGAGAATTAAAGCATATGGCATCGGATAAGAACGTCGAAACGCTTATTTTTGATGATGATTTGTCGCCTACCCAGATCCGGAATATCGAAGAGGAGACAAAGGCAAAGGTATTGGATCGCAGCGGGCTCATTTTAGATATTTTTGCCTCACGAGCCAAAACAGCTGCTGCTAAAACCCAGGTTGAACTTGCCCAGTTGCAATACTTGTTACCTCGCCTTACCCGTTTTTGGACTCACCTTTCCCGGCAGCAGGGTGGGATCGGAACCAGAGGGCCCGGTGAAACCCAGATTGAGACCGACCGCCGGCTGATTGACAAACGTATTGCCACACTTAAAGAGAAGTTGGAAAAATTGGATCGTCAGCGACAGACTCAACGTAAACGACGATCAGATAATATCCGTATTTCCCTGGTGGGTTATACGAATGCGGGTAAGTCAACACTAATGAATACCATAACCAACACCGAGGTATTGGCAGAAGATAGGTTGTTTGCGACGCTTGATTCTACGGTTCGACGGTGCGAAATATCAGAGTATGAAGTATTACTTTCAGATACGGTCGGATTTATTCGCAAATTGCCGCACGACTTGATTGAAAGTTTTAAATCAACATTGGACGAGGTGCGGGAAGCAGATATTTTACTTCATGTCGTTGATGCCTCCGCCCGAATGATTGATGACTATATTGAAGTTGTTGATGATACCCTTGAAGATATGGAGGTAACGGACGATAAGAAGCTATTGCTGGTATTTAATAAAATTGATGCAATCGATCCCCGGAAGATTACTGAACTGCGACGTGCTTATCCGGATGCTGTATTTATTTCTGCAGAGCGAGGGATCGGAATTGGAAAGCTCGAAGAGCAGATACAGAACCTCATTGAAGAGGATTTTGTGACCGAAACAATGAGGATACCGGCCGCAAAGTACGAAGGAGTGGCATTTTTACATCGCGAGGCGAATATTTTGGAAAAAAAATATGTAGGATCAGATATAGAACTCACATTTAGTATATCAAAACCCGATTTAAAGCGGTTAAAATCGTTACTGGATAATATCGATACGGCTGAATCAGTTGTAGAGTAAATATCAAAACAGGTCACAGCTTATGCTAGTAACAAAAAAACTCATAACGTCTAAGTTCGAACCCTTAAAGGGAGATACGTCTCTCGAATCGGTAAAGAAGCGTATGGAAGACTCTGGTATACATACTCTTCCGGTGGTAGATAGCACTACACATGCCTTAATTGGCCAGGTTTCCTTACGTCAGTTGGATGGAGTAGAAGAAGGGCAGGTTGTTTCCGATCTTGAGCTCGAAGAGCCGGTAAAAGTGTACAGAAGCCAGCATATTTTTGAAGCAGCACGGCTCTTCCTCCAGTATGAGCGACAAATTTTGCCGGCTATTGATGAGGAATGGACGCTGCTTGGAGTGATAACCAGAGATGTGATTTTGGAGCATTTGGCACAGTTGTTAAATGTAGCGGAATCAGGTTCTGCTATTACCGTAACACTCGATCGTATTGATTTCTCAATTTCGGAGATTGTTAATATAATAGAAACGGAAGGGGCCAAAATATTGGGTATGACGGTCGAAAAACCCAGTGAAGCCCAACAGACATTTACTATATCATTTGTGCTTGATATACAAGATGTGAGTCGCGTTGCGGCAGCGCTTCGGCGGTATGACTACATCGTTGCAACTGATTCTGAAAATGAGGTTTTACGGGATGATCTCGAAAACCGGGCAGACGAGCTAATTAAATATATTGATATGTAAATAAAATAAGCTATTAGTGCATTATAGAAGGACATAACCAAAGCATTAATACTTGTTTATTTTCCCTCCTTAAATGAAGCGTGCATCCAAGGGAACTTTTTTAAATTATTTGTATACCAAAACAAGGAGTATAACGGCTTTTGAGTATGCTATAGGTCCGATGATAATAACGCACAGAATCCCTGCTAAATAAATAGGTCAACTCATACTTATTTTTTACATTTAGACCTGTTATACTACCCTTTATATATTTTTATAAAAGAAATAATTGGTTGCTGTATCCATGATGATAATGAAAAAACATTTCAGTCTTGTTTTCCTGCTACTGATCGGCTTAACCATTGAATCTTTGGCGCAAAGTGTTCAGAAACCTGCTACAGAGACCTACCAAAATGGTATACAATTATTTGAGGAAGGACTTTACGAGGAGGCCTCGGGTGAATTAGAGCAGTTTCTTGAACATCACGAAGATCATCAAATGGCTATTTCCGCTCGTTTTTATTTGTCTCGGGCCCGCGGTAAGGCAGATTCTGTAAATCAAGAGGCCTATTATGAGCAGTTTATTTCGGAGCATCCCCACTCTGACTTTTCCTCGAAGTTATTATTTGATCTCGCAGACCGGGCAAAAAGAAACGAGGCATATGATGAAGCCCTAACCTATTACCAGCGGGCGATCGATTTGGGATTGGCCAAGAAAAAAGCTGCTCAAACATATTACTGGATGGCGAGAGCAGCGAGTGCTAACAATGAGTCCGAACAGGCACGAAATTATTTTTTAACACT
>CAYXVW010000109.1:0-8749 GCA_964468695.1 uncultured Balneolaceae bacterium
ATTATTATTTTTACTCCAGGAGCGAATAATACCGGGTCCTTCAAAGGGAACGTGTTGCAAATAATGTAATCTCACAATGATGCAATAGTTATAAATATCATTAAAACAAGTAATCTAGTCCTAGTCCTTTAATCTAAGCTTTGCGACCGTTTCTATGTGATAGGTTTGAGGAAACATATCAACCGGTTGTAGTTCTTCTATATCATAAACTTCACTCATCTTTTCTAAGTCACGGGCCATAGTAGAGCTGTTGCAGCTGACATAGACCAGCTTTGGTACCTTTAATTTGTTGATATTTTCGACCACATCCGGATGCATACCTGCTCTTGGGGGATCCGTGATCAGACAGTCGGGATCACCATATTTTTTGGTGATTAATTCGCCAAATACGTGCTGCATATCCCCCTGCTGAAAATCCACATTATCCACATTATTAGACTTAGCATTTTTGCGTGCATTTTTTATAGCTACCTTTGATAATTCAATACCTAACAAGTTATTAGCCTGTTCACTTAAAAATAAACTAAGGGTGCCTACGCCACAATAAAGATCATATACCGTATCTTCGGGCTGAATATCCGCATATTTTTTTGCTACTTCATAAAGCTGTTCGGCCTGCCGGGTATTCGTTTGGAAAAAAGCGTTTGCATCAATCTTAAAGTGATAGGGACCTATTTTATCTGTAATGTAACCGGGTCCGTGAAGGACTTTTTCATAACGCCCAACTGCGGTCGGGTTTTTGCGATCGTTGATATTATTGATGACGGTCGTAATTTCAGGAAATTCATTAACCAGCGCTTCGGAAAGAGGGGATACTATCTCGGGATCATCTTTCAGAGTTACGAGATTTACCATCAAATCGTCCGTATAATATGCATTTCGGATAACGACATTACGCATATAGCCCTTGTGATCAATAGTATCGTAGGGGGGGACATCGTGATCTATGCACCAGGTGCGAACAAAATCCAGAATTTTATAGGAGATGGGGTGTTGTAAATGACATTCCTGAATATTCAATACCTTGTCGAAACGTCCCGGTACATGGAGGCCAGCAGCAAAGCAATGGTCATCCACATATTCATCCCGGTTGATCTCTTCCGGGCTCAACCAGCGGCGGTGGCCTATTGAATACTCCATCTTATTTCTATAATAAAAGGGCTGATCGCAGCCAATAGTATCATTGATCTTAAGATTGTCAAATCCCCCGATACGCTCCATGTGATCCCGAACCTGCTCTTTCTTAAACTTCAGCTGATATTCATAATCCACATGCTGCCAGCTGCAGCCGCCACATACACGTGCATGCTGACATTTGGGTTCGATACGGCGCGGACCTTCTTCCAGGACTTCCAATAGCTTTCCTTCGCGGTAATTCTTTTTGCTTTTGGTAATACGTGCCCGAATATGATCTCCAGGTGTAGTGTTAGGTACAAAAACAGCCAGTCCGTCTACTTTAGCTATTCCTTTTCCTTCGAAAGCAACACCTTCGATAGTTAATTCTGTTTCTGTTCCCTTTTTAAGCATTTTTTTGAATGATTAGATAAGCCTCTTTTGAAAATCCGAGAAACTAAAAAGATGAAAGTATCCGTAAAGTAGGCTCTGTGATTAAAGATGATTAGAAATAAGCACGCAGATATTACCTGGGTTTATTTACAGGTGCTCATTCTCTTGTTGATCAATATAAGTTTCAAACTGTAGAGCAAGTGCTTTCTTGGCGCCGCTTTGTTTTTTGAGTTCATTTGTAACCAGTTCGAGTTGTTTCATAGCTACCATGGCAAGTGTTTCCATAAACTTTACGGCAATAACAGGGTGGCGCTTTTTTAAAGTTTCAAAGTCAGGTTTAAAAAATCCCATAAGCGTACAGTCTGTCAGGCATTTGACGGTTGATATGCGTCGTATTTCATATCCTATAGACAAAGCGCCAAAGCTTTCCGGCGCTTCGATAGTATAAGATTGATCCGAATTCTGGCCTTGTTCTTCATTCTCAATGATAAGTTGAACTTGTCCTTCTTCGATAAAGTACATACCGGTTCCGGGATCTCCCTGGTAGTAAATATATTCATCTTTCTTGTATTTTCTCCGGTGACAATAGTGGAGAAATTCAGAACGTTCCAGCAGGCTGAGGTTTTGCAAAAAGCGGGAATTGAAAATAACGTCAGATTGCTCTTTTATTTTTTTAAACCGACTGAAATTAAACATACTAAAAAATTTAGGATTAATAATAGCGGCCTAAGCCCGGCTGTATACAAACTAATATATAAAAATGATCATTGTTAGAAAGAGTGGCCAATACCAAAGCTAAAGTACAGCTTTTTATTGTTAAACCAACCTTCTTGTAGATCATGCACACGAAAAGCGAAGTCAAACCGTATTACAAGGTATTCCCAGTCGATTCGTAGTCCCGCACCTGAACCAACCGCAATTTGACGATAAAAGTTATCGAACTTGAATTTACCCATTTCCAGGATTTCCTGCTGCGTTAGATTCGTCTGAGAATTGTTATCTTCAGCTGAGGGGAATTCTGTGCGGGGACCATACCAGATATTACCGGCATCAGTAAACCATGCGGCTATCCAGTTAGAGGAAAGAAAGTCCGTAAATAAACGCTGCCGGACTTCAGATTGGGCAAGCAGTTTAATTTCCCCTCCATTAATGGTTACATCTTCAAGGGGAATAGATCCTGGCCCCAAGCTGTAAAAACTCCATCCCCGGATATCATTGGCACCTCCGGCGTAATAACGCTGATTGAGCGGAACCGAGTTGCTGTTTCCATATGGGAGAGCAATTCCCAGGAATCCCCGATAGGCAAAAACCCCATTGTTTGAAATTGGAATATAGCGACGATAGTCGGCTGTACCCTTAAAAAAGCGACTATAAGCCAGACTGTTTTGGCTGGAAGGAAAGATAGGGGGCAGGTTCCCTTCCAGAGTATTCGGGGTTACAATAAAACGATCAGTTAAATAGGGAATGTTACCTCCTACAGCGACAGAATATTCACTGAAATACCCAAAATTTCGCTTAATGAGGTCCGTGCGCCTGCTTTGAAAAGTATATCGGAGAATGGAAGATACCTGGGGTCGGAAATCCTCCAGAATTCGCTCATACTCAAAAGAGCCTTCTCCAAATTCTTGCTGAAGAGATTCCCTGAACCGCCTAGAAGGAGTCGTGTCTAAGAGATCGAGTTCAATAAGATCAAGGAAACTGGAAAATCGATCGTTATGTTTTACTTCATAGCGCAGATTGAAGCGGATATCGGAATTGATATCAAACAGTAGCTGATCGGAACGACTAAAAGAAAGCCCATAGACCGTTCGGGCATTTGAGAATGAGGGATAGTTATCTAAAAAAACAAAAGGAAAATTTAGGCGGGGCAGGGAGTATTCCAACCGGGAGTCAAAACTCTGGAAAAAACCTCCGTGGACAGGCTGAGAAGCCGAATCCGGAGCGATATCCCGGACCGTCTCGGAACTGACGTATTCAAAGCTTCCATTCAAGCTCAGCTGCAGGTTTTCGGCTTTTCCAAAAAGGTTATTGTTCGTGTAGGTTAATCCTGCACCCGATCCAAAACCATACCGGCGCATGCCAAAGAAATTTAGGTTTACAGAGTGTTTGGGACGGCTTTTAAGAGAAAACATAACCGGCAGTTCATTTCCGGAATAGTCGGGCAGAGAACCGTCTTCACTGAGGCCAAATTGCTGTACGTTAAGCATACCCAGGTTCTGGAATTCATTGACGGTACGGATATAGAGTGAATTATCAAATGTTTCGCCGGGTTTAAATAGGATTTGATCTGTTAAAAGACTGTACTTTGTTTGTGCCGAAGGCGCTTTATGGAGGTATATTTTTCTTCCGGCCGTGAGTTCTGATTGCTGAACCGTATCCTTTTGGATGAGATTGCTTTCTTCTTCGGGTCCCTCAAGACTAATATGAACATCACCAAAGGTGTATTTGCGTCCGGGATTAATAGTAAACAGAGCGTCAAGCTGGTGTCTGTTTTCGGGATCTCTCTTCATCAAAACCGAAACCGAATCATTTTGGATAGCCGCAAAGCCATTATTCTTTAAAAAGGTGATTATGCGGTTGCGTTCCTCAGTCAGGCTATTTTCTGAATAACGGCGGTTATGTGTAAAAGTGGTATCATTAATCTTTTCCCGGGTTAGTGAGCTTTCATCGTAAAACTCCTGGACTCTTGCAGAGTCTTCAAGAGCAGGCATGCCCGTATAGCTTATCGTTTTTATGGTAGAGGGATTCCCTTCGTCAATTAAAAAAGAAACTTCTACCCGGTTTTCTTTAAACTCAACAATATTGGTATCAACAGAAGCCTCCAAAAAACCGATTGACTGATAATATCGTCTGATACGCTCAATATCATTCCCAACGGTTTCCCGATTAAGATAGGAGGGAGCCTCTCCGAATTTTTTTGTCAGTTGCCAGATAAAATACCAGGGGGTAAAGCGGGGTATGCCTAAAAACTCCCGGTTGGTTTGTGTTCGAATAAGCGTCTCTAGCGTATTATTATTCACATTATCGTTGCCTGCAAAACGTATGATACGGACAATCTTATCCGTAGTGTCGCTTGATGCGGTATTGGTTTGACCAATGGCAGGAGATGCCATAGCTATAACTAAGAGAATGGCAAGCAATGACGAAAATAGCTTGCAGCGAGCGCTAGAGTAACCCAAAAGATTGTTATTGAAAGTTCATAAAAAACGGTTGCATGAAAAAATCATGCAACCGTTCCTAATACAGATAATTCCTACATCAGAGATCTAAACGTCGTCGTAGTCAAATCCTTCATCTTCTTCATTATGGAAGAAATCCTCCTTTCCTATATAGTCGGGCCAGATGTCTTCCATGTCTTCATAGACAACATCCTCGCCCTCTTCGATTTCTTCCAGATCATGTAAATTATCGAGTACCTGCTGGGGAGCGCCGTTTCGCACTGCCCATTCTATTAGTTCTTCTCTGGTTGCAGGAAAAGGGGCATCATCTAAAACGGCTGCTAATTCAACGGTCCAAATCATAGATATAATAAGTTATTTTTTATTGCTTATAAATTTCTTTAAATGCTAACAAATGTTTCACACATTAAATTCAACTCAATTTTTAACGGAAATGCAATTATTTTTTTCTATCTAACACTCAAAGATCTATAAAATTATTATTATCTTACCTGTGCTTAATCTATAAACTAAATTTAGCGAGGAATATTATATGGGAAGTTTCGGCGGAATGGAAATATTAATCGTATTAATGGTTATTTTGCTGTTTTTTGGTGCGAAACGTATTCCTGAACTGGCCCGTGGTATTGGTCAGGGTATGAATGAGTTTCGTAAAGCTTCGGATCAAATCAAGCAGGAGCTTGAACAAGGAGAAAAAGAAGGGCTTGGATCAGAAGCAACTAAAAATAAGAGTAAAGAAGAAGCCAAAGCACAAAAGAGCCAAGATTAATATAAAAATCGAATATATCGTTGAGTTTTTCAGATTATAGTCAGGTCCGAACTGCCTTAGAAAGTGGAGATACAACTGTAACCGAAATTGTACAACATTATCTGCAAAATATTGAAGAGCGGAATGATGAAGTCAATGCTCTTATAAGCTATGATGAGCAGGAAGCCTTAAACAGGGCTCAGAAAATACAGTCAAAAATTGATGAGGGCACGGCTGGCCGGTTAGCCGGCATGGTCATAGGTATTAAAGACTTGATCTGCGAAAAGGGAAAGCAGGCAACCTGTGCCTCAAATATTCTATCTGACTTTGAAAGTATTTATGATTCTACCGCTGTTAAACGCCTAAGGAATGAAGATGCCATCCTGTTAGGAAGATTGAACATGGATGAATTTGCCATGGGATCTTCAACCGAAAATTCTATCTATGGTCCTACACGAAATCCTGTTGATACATCAAAAGTACCAGGAGGTTCATCGGGTGGTAGTGCAGCTGCAGTAGCCGCTGATTTCTGTACCGCGGCTTTGGGTACGGATACCGGAGGCTCAATCAGGCAGCCCGCTTCTTACTGTGGTGTTGTAGGCCTGAAACCGACTTACGGGAGAGTGTCTCGCCACGGACTTATTGCCTATGCCTCTTCTTTTGATTGTATCGGTCCGCTCACCCATTCCGTAAAGGATGCGGCATTGCTACTAGAAATTCTCGCTGGATTTGATGAAAATGATAATACGACCTCCAGCAGAACGGTCCCTGACTATCAGCAGTTTGCAGAAAATCCGGATGCCAATATTCGTATTGGTGTCCCTGAGGAATACTTTGGAGATGGATTGGATGAAGAAATAAAAGCCGGCATTCAGGAACGACTGGATGAGCTGGAGCAGGGCGGAGCAGAATTAGTTCCTATCCATTTGCCGCATATGAAATATGGAATTGCTACCTACTATATTTTAGCTACTGCGGAAGCCTCAAGTAATCTTGCGCGATATGACGGCATTCGATACGGTCACCGTGCAGATATCGAAGAGGTGGAACAAGAGCTTAAAAAGGAAAAAGATGCTCTTAAAGAGCAAATAAAACTTGCCGAGGGAGATAAGAAAGTGAAGCTGGGTGCTAAGCTTGAGAACGTAGACAGCTCACTGATCCGCCTTTATAAAAAGAGCCGTACCGAAGGTTTTGGCACAGAGGTAAAGCGCCGTATTATGCTGGGAACCTATGTATTGAGCGCAGGTTATTATGATGCTTATTATGCCAAGGCACAGAAAGTGCGCCGACTCATAAAGCAAGACTTTACGGATGCTTTTGATAACGTAGATGTGATTGTTTCCCCAACGGCACCAACTACCGCTTTTGATGTGGGAACCGATATCGATAATCCGGTACAAATGTACTTAAATGATATCTACACTATTTCCGCGAACTTAGCGGGTATTTGTGGTATTAATATTCCGGCGGGCACTCATTCCAATGGCTTACCTTACGGAATGCAACTCATGGCCAATACTTTTGAAGAGGGAAAGCTTTTTAATGCGGCCCGATTAGTTGAGCTGCTGGATTAGCTTGGGAAATAGCTGCTGCGGGTAACACCTACAATGATGGTCAGGCCATTATTTTATATAATAAGGGAGTAATTGTGTTAGTTAATCGCAGATTAATCTCATCTTCCTTAAAGGTTCAGTCATACATATTGACGAATGGGTAGTTTATTTGTTCAAATTTACCGTTAAATTAAACTTTGACATCAATTATGAAGAATAGGCTTTCAAATAAATGGGCGATTATTACCGGAGCTACCTCGGGTATAGGAGAAGCTACAGCCTATGCTTTTGGGGAATCAGGATGCAACCTTATACTGACGGGGAGGCGTCAACAGCGCCTAAATGAAATTGCCGATACCTTGCGATCTGATTATGATATTGAGGTTGAAATAGCTGCGTTTGATATTAGGGATGCTGATGCCTGCAGGAATATGGTTGAAGGATTATCCAATCCAATTGATATTTTGGTTAATAACGCAGGCCTTGCTAAGGGGGTCGAAGGAGTCTATGATGCGGATCTTGAGGACTGGAATTTAATGATTGATACCAATATTAAGGGGCTTATGACCATGACGCGCCTTATTTCTCCCAAAATGAAGAAGCGAAACCAGGGACATATTATTAATATAGGGTCTATTGCCAGCCACGAGAGTTATCCCGGCGGATCTATTTACTGTGCGACAAAACATGCTGTTAAGGCCTTTACAGAAGCTGCCAAAAAAGATCTGCATGGTACCAAAGTTCGAGTAAGCATGGTTTCGCCCGGACTGGTAGACACCGAGTTTAGCGTGGTTAGGTATGATGGAGATAAGAATCAAGCCGACCAGGTCTATGAAGACATGCAGCCCCTTGTTGCCGAAGACATTGCTGAAGTGATTCATTTTACGGCTAATCGCCCGCCCCACGTAAATATTATGGATACTATTGTCTTTCCCGTTGATCAGTCTTCCGCAACCATGGTACATTATAATGACTAATCGAACGCTGCTGATACCATTATTACTAATAAGTGTCCTTCTTTTGGGATGCAATGATACGGAAAAGATCCGATTAAATTTTGAAGAACAGGGGCGGACTGTTCCTAATTTTTCAGCTGACAGTGCTTATCATTTTATTGAGCGTCAGGTGAATTTTGGGCCCCGGAATCCGAATTCCGAAGGACATCGCAAAACTGCTCAATACCTTCTCGATAAACTTTCGTCATACGCAGGCGAAAGGCTGGTGTTTGCCCAGACGTTCAGCGAAGAGGGATCTGGGGGAGATACCCTTAACCTTAAGAATATTATAGCCTCTTTTAATCCGGAGGCTACCGATCGTATCTTTCTCTGTGCGCATTGGGATACCCGACCCCGTGCTGATGAAGATCCTGAAAACCCAGATCAACCTATTTTAGGAGCCGATGACGGGGGAAGCGGAGTGGGCGTGCTTCTGGAGCTTGCCCGGCTCTTTAGTGAGTACAGACCTCCCATAGGTGTTGATATCGTATTATTTGACGGAGAAGATTATGGTAAGGATGGAGAAACCGATCGCTATTTTCTGGGGTCGCGCTACTGGTCTAATAATCCTCCCGTCGAAGGATATTCACCACGGTTTGGCATTTTACTGGATATGGTTGGGGGTGAGGGAGCAGTATTCCCCAAGGAACAATATTCTATGAATTATGCCCCGGCATTGGTAAATGAATTATGGTCAATTGCCGAAGAAAAAGGATATGGAGAGTTATTTATAGATCAAAGGGGCAATGCTATTTCTGATGATCACGT
>CAYXVW010000110.1:0-6019 GCA_964468695.1 uncultured Balneolaceae bacterium
GCACAACAGCAATATGATATAACTGACGAAGTGATGAATGAGCTGGATATGTAAGCTCATCTGACTATCTCAATTTTTCTCAAAAGGCGGCCTGTTTTACAGGCTGCCTTTTTTATTTGACTCTTCTTTTACGGTTGCGGATGTAGTCTTCAAAAATATATCCGCCCAGATTATCCAAAGAGGCAAAGTATGCCCGGCCTTTATTAGCTTCGGTTAGTTCGCGGACAAAATCCTGAAGGTACGGATCACGGGCAATCATAAATGTTGTGATATCAATTTTATCGCGACGACACTTCACGGCTTCATCCAGTACCTTATTGACAATCTTGCGATCAAGTCCAAAGCTGTTTTTGTACAGCCGACCGTTTTCTATAATACAAGATGGTTTACCATCTGTAATCATAAATATTTGTTTGTTGGCATATTTACGTCGGTGTAAAATATGTCTGGCCAGCTGTAGCGCTTGTTGGGTGTTGGTATGGTAGGGACCAACCTTGAGATAAGGAAGATCCTCAATACTTACTTTCCAGGCTTCATTACCAAAGGCCACGATATCAAGCGAATCATTAGCGTAGTTATTGAGAATAAGCTCAGAAAGGGCCATAGCTACTTTTTTAGCTGGTGTGATGCGATCTTCGCCATATAAGACCATAGAGTGGCTCAAATCAATGAGTAAGACGGTAGCCACAGAAGTATGGTGATCGGTATTATGTACCCTGATATCCCTTTCTTCCAAATTCATCTGATCGATGCTGCTATGCTTGAGCATATTCATCATCGTACCAACACTATCAATATTGGTTAAGTCATCTCCCTGCTGCCATTGGCGTGTTTCCGGCTGGCGCTCAAGTCCTTGTCCCGTATGATCGGTCTTGTGGCTTCCTTCCGCTCCTTTTTCAAGATGCTTGAAGATTTCTTCGAGTGAACGTTTCCGCAGACTTCGCTCTGCTTTTCGGGTAATGACGAGCATATTTTCTTTCTGGTCTTGCTCTATATATCCCCGTTCTTTGAGCTCGTCTACGAAATCATCGAGACCAAAATCATCAAATTGATCGGTAATATCGTATTCGCCATCAATATCATCCATCCAACGCAAAGCCTGAGAGACGTCTCCGCTTGCTATGGTAAGCAGCTCCTCAAATAAATCCATGAGGGTATCAAAAGGAGACTGATTGGAGGATTTTTTGTCTATATTGGGATTCCATTCTCGATACTTGAAATGCATGACAAAAACATTGACTTTAGCAAGAGTATAGAGAAAACATACAGGCAATAAAATTAATTCACTGGATGGCAGAAAATAAAGTGCAAAATGTTGATCGCCTTCAATTTGAGCGCCAGCTTTGGTCCGAAGGGTTTGAAAGAGTTATGGGACTTGATGAAGTGGGACGAGGATGCCTGGCTGGACCTGTAGTAGCAGCGGGAGTTGTTTTTAAACCGGGAACCTTTGTTGAAGAAATTCGGGATAGTAAAACTCTTTCTCTGAAAGAAAGGATATCGTTAACTGAGAAGATAAAAGAACTTGCTGCTTTTTGGACTGTTCAGTGGTGTATGCCGGCCGAGATTGATGAACTGAATATATTGCATGCATATATTAAAGCAATGCACCGGTGCACGGAAGCAGAAAAAGCTTGGCCGGATTATCTACTGGTAGATGGAAATCGATTTAGTCCGGGCCTATGTCCGCATAAATGCTTGGTCAAAGGAGATGACCGTTCGATGAGTATTGCTGCTGCTTCTATCATTGCCAAGGTTTTCAGAGATAAATGGATGATTGAGTTACACGAGGAATATCCATATTACGGCTGGGATACCAATGTGGGTTATCCTACAGCCCAACATTACAGTGGACTGAAGGAATATGGTTATACTGAATATCATCGGCAGAGCTTTAAATTGCGTACAGAGAAGAAAGTAGGGCAGGAGGAAACTTAGAACTAGCGATAGATGCTGAATTGTCGTTTATAGTAATCGAGGTTTAGACAAATTCCCAGCATAAGGGTGTTCGTAATAAGTGCTGATCCTCCATAGCTGATAAAGGGCAGGGGAACACCGATGACAGGGATAAGCGCCGTTGCCGAACCTACATTGATAAAGAAATGAGTAAAGAATATGGTGGCAACACCCACCATTACAAGTTGTGCGAATGGATGCTTATGAGTTGCTGCAGCTTTTAATAACAGCAAGGTAAATCCGAGTAAGAGTAGCACAACTATTCCGGCACCTATAAATCCAAATTCTTCAGCAATAACGCAAAATATAAAGTCGGTCCACTGCTCAGGGAGAAAGCGAAGCTGGGTTTGGGTTCCTTCCATAAATCCCTTTCCGTATACACCACCCGAACCAATAGCGGTTTTAGCCTGTATAATGTTCCATCCAGCCCCCTGTGGATCAAAAGAGGGATTGGTAAAGGCTTCTATACGTGCACGCTGATGGGGCTGTAATATTTGAAAGAGGGCAACCTGAACCCCAATAACAAGAAGAATACCGGTGGCGAAGGAAGTAAATGTGAGCCAGGTACTTCGCTGAAGCATAAAGACTAACAGGGTTAATACTACAGCGGCAAGAAGTCCCCAGTACCAGCTAATAATACTTACATATCCTATGATTG
Organism: uncultured Balneolaceae bacterium; assembly: GCA_964468695.1. Taxonomy (GTDB): domain Bacteria; phylum Bacteroidota; class Rhodothermia; order Balneolales; family Balneolaceae; genus Fodinibius. The sequence goes on from CAYXVW010000110.1 coordinate 2,612, forward strand.
CAGGAGAAATGATAAACAGAGATATTCCATATGGAAGGCCCGACCAGAAAAGTACAACGGGAATAAGCGCCAAAAATATGATGGCTGTCCCGGTATCGTTTTGAAGAAAAACAAGTACCGTGGGCACTAGAATAATCAGAACAGTGGTAACGGCAGTTTTAAGATTGTCAGCAGAAATGTTTCTCTGGCTCGTCAGGTAGCTGGCAACAGCAAGCACGGTTGCTATTTTCATCAGCTCGCTTGACTGCAGGTTAACAGGTCCCAGTACCAACCAGCTCTTGGCACCATTAACCTCTCGGCCAACAAACAGAGTAAGAATCATCAGCAGTAGTCCAATAGCATAAAAAACAAAAGCCCCTTCTTGAAAGGTACGGGGATTTATATATTGAAGTCCCACCAGTATTCCCAGGCCGATACCAAATGCCACTAATTGCTTATAGAAGTTGATTTGTATATAACCGGGCAGGAATTCAGCCACCGGACCCTGAGTAGCACTATAAATGGCTATCAGGCCAACTACTACAAGGCCAATCCATAAAGTGGCAAGAGACCAGTTATATTCTCCAAAACGATTCATTCTTTTAATTGCTTTCGGGTCTTGGTTCAAAATTCATCACGTAATCATATACATGGGAACGCCCAATTTCACCATTGATATACTGTTCTACCATTAATGAAGCTATGGGTGCAGCTGATATAGAGCCATAACCAGCATTCTCAACAAGTACTGCTACAGCAATTTGAGGGTTTTCTACGGGGGCGAAACAAATAAACCATCCGTGATCCTGGCCATGTGGATTTTGGGCCGTACCGGTTTTCCCGGCAACAGCTATACTATCTAAGTCTGCGTAGTACCTCCCGCTGCCCTCCGTAACTACTCTTCGCATTCCATCTTTAATGACCTCCAATTCATTTTTATCGACCCAACTTATTTTTGTCGTATCCTTATTGGGATATACAACCCTTCCATTGGGTTCCCGAATGGATTGCACAAAGTGGGGTTGTATGGCATAACCGCCGTTTGCAATTTGTGCCGCTACTGTTGCCATTTGAAGTGGTGATGCAGCCATGAATCCCTGTCCAATACCGAGGCTAAGCTGGTCGCCTATGCCCCAGGTACCTTCACCGAGGATATTGTTCAAATAGGTGCTGTCGGGTAAAATGCCAGACGTTTCACTGGGCAGGTCGATGCCGGTGGGGCGACCAAGGCTAAAGGAAGAAGCCAATTCATTCCATCGATCAACGCTTTGGGAACGTACCATTTCATCCATTAGCCAGAAAAAGAAGGTATTGCTGGATTCCTGGATAGCTTTGCCAATATTGTATTGTCCCGGATCAGCTAAGTCATTATATCGTCGTCCCCGTGAGTAATATCCCGGATTATAAATAGTTGTCTGTGGAGTAATAATCCCCATTTCCATTCCCATCAGCCCCATGAGGGGTTTAAATGTAGATCCAGGGGGTTGCGCACTTGAAGTAGCACGGTTGAAAAGAGGATCTAAAGTATCGGCATTTATGCTTTGCCAGTAATTAGTATCTATTCTACCCGCAAGGCGTCTTATATCAAACTCCGGGGCACTGGTCATACTCAGGATACTCCCATCCTGAGGATCAATAGCAATAGCTGCTCCCTTCTTTCCTTCCATGAGTTCCTCAGCCAATAGCTGCAGATCGGTGTCGAGGGAAGTATGCAGATCAGCTCCTTTTTGAGGTGCTTCATCCATAGATCCATTTTGATAGGATCCAAGATTTTGGCCCATCGCGTTGACCAGAATATATTCTGTTCCATCTTCTCCTCTGAGTTGGGACTCATAGCTTTTTTCAAGGCCTGTTTTTCCGATTTTATCTCCCAGATGATAATTATCTTTGGCCAAGTATTCTTCCTGGGAGACTTCCCGGAGATAACCTAGTATATGAGAAGCTCGAAGGCTGTCAACAGGATAGTGACGCTTGCTTTCAATTTGATGGCCAATACCTGGTAACTGCCAGATATTTTCCTGAATAACAGAGAAGGTCTCAAAATTAATTTCAGTAAACAGCCGGGATGCCCGATGCCAGGAATATGTGCGGGCTTCCTCCACGCGTTCTCTTACCTCCTCAACAGGTATATCTAATAACCTGGCCAGAATTGGAGTATTTTCTTCCTTATAACTGGAAGGAATAATAGTAATAGAATAAATGGGTTCATTTTCTACCAATAGCCGCCCATTGCGATCATATATAAGGCCACGCGCGGGGTTGACAACCTGTTGTCGCAGGGCATTTTCCCGGCTTAACGGATCATAGGTATCATATTCAAGAATTTGCAGCTGAAAAAGACGTCCCAAAATTATCAGTCCCAAAACGACGATAATTCCCATTAAAATGCGAATGGATATATGGCTGCGCTTTTTCTTCTGATATTGCATGAAAGGTACTACTTATTAGTTCTGAACATATAGAAAAGAGCTGCTACTATAGCTGAATATAAGCTATTTCCAAGTAGATAAGCTCCAAAAAGTGTTTCTGCAGTGTAATTCTGGATAAAGATGTTCAACCCCAAGAAAATAAGATTATGGAAAAGAGCGGCAAGTGCAACAGTAATAACGACTTGTCCAACACTTAATTGTGTTTTATGATCTTTGGGAATAAATCGATGAACGATATATATAAGCAATGTTTTGGAAAACATATTGAGACCCCAAATATCAAGCAGCGCATCTTGTAAAAATCCCAAAGAAGCTCCCATTAGAAGAGCTGCTGTTCTGTTTTCCTTACTCATATACCAGACCAAGAATATAAGGACAAGATCAGGATATGCTTCAAAAATAGTTAAATGCCGAAATAGTACAAGCTGAAGAATCAGGAAGACAAGTCCTATGCCGATATGTTTAAGTCTTCTGCCGGTCATTCTAAAGCGTTCTGATATTGTTCGTTAAGTTTTTGGATCGTAGTATCGGGTTGAAATTTAACAACAAATCCGGCCGTCATGCTATAAATATCTGCAAAAGGGTTGACAATAATTTTCTGTATATCCCGGCCCGGTTGATGCTCGGTCCGTATTACTTCTCCAATGGGAATATCCGGAGGAAACTGGTTACTGTATCCTGAAGTTGTTACTATTTCTCCGGAATCGACCTCTACAGTTTGGGGGACATAGTTAAGCTGAAGTTCCTGAATGTTTTTACTATCCCAGGAAACAATGCCATAAGCACCTGAGTTTTGCAATTTTGCACTGACCTTAAATAAACTGTTAAAAATTGGCATTACCTGGGAGTATCCCCCATCAGTCAGCACAACCTTTCCGGCCAATCCCTCGGCTGCTACCAAAGGCATGCCAGCGGTAATACCTTCTTCAGTACCTGCATCAATAGTTAAAGAATTAAATACCTGGGAAAGTTCTTTTCCTACAATCTGTACGGGATATAG
>CAYXVW010000110.1:6119-8579 GCA_964468695.1 uncultured Balneolaceae bacterium
ACCGCAACAATAAGTAAAAATGCTGCTATAATATGATCTTTAATTTCCGTTATTCCCGGAAAACGAATTTGCATTCACTTCTTCCTTCCTTAGATACTTAGGTAATTACGGTTCGGTAATAATCGAGATCTTCTAATATGGCGCCGGTGCCACGTACAACGGCAGTTAAAGGATCTTCGGCAATATGGACGGGCAAGTCGGTAGTCTCACGGATCAGTTTATCAAGATTTTTAAGCTTGGCACCTCCGCCGGTAAGCATAATTCCCCGATCCAGAATGTCCGCTGACAGTTCAGGAGGAGTCTGCTCCAGAGATTTAGTAATAGATTCAACAATAGTGTTTACCGATTCAGATATTGCCTCCCGAACATCTTTGGATGTAACATGGCGGACCCGAGGGACCCCGTTGACAAGATCACGTCCTTTCGTATCCATTTCTATTTCTTCATCGAGAGGAGCAGCCGACCCGATTTCACACTTGATCTTTTCAGCAGTACGTTCTCCGATAAGGAGATTATGATTCCGCCTGAAATAATTAATAATATCTTCATTCAGCTCATCACCACCTAAACGTACCGACTGTGCATATACGATACCGGAAAGGGCAATGACAGCGATCTCGGTGGTTCCTCCACCTACATCTACAATCATATTTCCAATTGGCTCGTGCACATTGAGTCCAATTCCGATTGCTGCTGCCATGGGTTCGTCAACGAGATGGACCGATTTGGCTCCGGCATGTTCTGCGCTGTCGCGAACGGCTCGGCGTTCGACCTCGGTGATGCCGCTTGGTACGCAAACAACCATCGTTCGGGTACTGGAATACCATTTCATCTTAACCTTGTCAATCATGCCGCGAATCATTTGTTCAGCGACCTCAAAATCCGCGATAACCCCATCACGAAGGGGACGTACGGTACGGATGTTCTTATGGGTCTTTTCATGCATCAGCCGTGCCTCGTGCCCCGTTGCAACAGGTTCATTCTGTGTGTTCAGGGCAACAATGGAGGGCTCATTAAGTACGATGCCTTCTCCCCGGGAATAGATAAGGGTATTGGCGGTACCAAGATCGATAGCAATATCGGTGTATAGCCAGTCAAACCAGCCTTTTCGTTGTTGTTTATCTTTCTTTGATGTAGATGCGTTATTATCCATATTAGCTATGTGTAGATGAGCTGCAAGTAGTCAAATTTTTCCTTTTAAAAGACCAAAACCGAAAATACAATTTTGTGTGTCTATTTCCGAATAAATAAGAATAAAAGTTAAAATGAAAATGTTTAATGTCTAAAAAGCCTTTTGCCGGTGAAGACCATGGTAAGGTCAAGGGCGTCAGCGGCTTCTATGACTTGATCATCGCGAATACTTCCGCCTGGCTGAATAACAGCAGAGGCGCCTGCTTTAGCCGCGGCTTCTACACCATCAGGAAAGGGAAAAAAAGCATCTGATGCAATAGCGGTACCATCTATCGATAAACCTTCTTCATGGGCTTTGGCAATAGCAATTTGTGAAGCTTCAACGCGACTTGTTTGTCCTGTGCCGATGCCAATAGTTTGCTGATCTTTAGCGTAAACAATGGCATTAGATTTTACATGTTTAACCACCTGCCAGCCAAAAAGCATATCGCGGAGTTCTTCTTGGCTCGGCTGGCGCTTTGTGACCACTTTAAGGTCGCTTTCATCAAGAATAGAAAAATCAAGGTCTTGACTGAGTGCACCCCCGAAGATCGAGCGAAACTGTTGCTCTGAGGTATCACTCAAATACTTCTTCTGGCGAATAAGCCTTCTTTTTTTCTTCTGCTTGAGCAGAGAAAGAGCTTCTTCAGTATAAGAAGGAGCAATAATAATTTCAGTAAATATTTCGTCTATTGCTTTAGCGGTATCAAGATCAAGCTCCCGGTTGACGGCTATAATACCTCCAAAAGGGGATTTGGTATCCGTTTGGAAAGCTTTATCCCAAGCCTTGGAAAGGTCTACGTCAGAGGCTACCCCACAGGGAACAGTATGTTTAAAAATAGCACAGGTTGGATCGGTATCTTTAAAGTCAGCAATAAGGCGTAGGGCGGCATCCACATCCAGGAAGTTATTATAGCTGAGTTGCTTGCCGTGAAAACAATCAATAAACTCATTCTGGTAGCCATATACCGCTGCTTTCTGATGGGGGTTTTCGCCATAGCGCAATCCCTGAGATTTAGGCAGCGAGATATTCAGCTGCTCCGGCTGTTCCTCCGGTTCGGTATCGAGCGTATTAAAATAGTTGGCAATATGGGTGTCGTAGTGAGCGGTATGATTGAATGCCTGGCGCGCCCATTGCCGGCGCTTGGCAAATGGGATAGTGTTTTCCTGTTCAAGTGACGCTATGAAATCATCATACTGTTCAGGAGCAGTAAGGACGCAAACGTGGGCAAAATTCTTAGCCGCCGCCCGAATCATGGTAGGGCCACCGATATCAATGTTTTCTGTAGC
>CAYXVW010000111.1:0-8576 GCA_964468695.1 uncultured Balneolaceae bacterium
CCAGTAACCAGTAACCAGTAACCAGTAACCAGTAACCAGTAACCAGTAACCAGTAGTAAATCCTATGGCTACAATTTTTACTAAAATTATTAAAGGAGATATTCCGTGCCACAAAGTGGCAGAAACCGAGGCACATATTGCCTTTCTGGATATCAATCCCATTGCAGAGGGACATACTCTAGTGGTTCCAAAGCAGGAAATTGACTATTTCTTTGATTTGCCGGATAAGCTAATGCAGAGCACAATGGATTTTTCCCGAACTATCGCTCAAGCTATAGACAAAGCATTAAATCCACTGCGTACCGGTGTTATTATACAGGGATTGGAGGTCCCCCATGCCCATGTACATCTTATTCCATTATATAAAACACACCAGGTAATGGCTCTTGGTCATAACGTAGAAGTTTCTGAAGAACGCATGAAAGAGTTGGCCGAACAAATTGGTGATGAGGTGAAAATATGAAGCTAATCGTACTCAATGGTCCCAACTTGAACATGCTGGGAACGCGTAATCCGGAACATTATGGCTCGGATACCCTTGGAGATATTGAAGAATTACTGACCAATAGTTTCCCGGATATTGAATTTATCTTCTTCCAAAGTAATCTGGAAGGAGAGTTGGTGGAAAAGATACAGTCGCTTTTACATGGAAATGTTGATGGCGTTATAGCAAATTTTGGCGGATATTCGCATACATCCGTAGCTATTCGTGATGCCCTTGATCTGCTGAGTATTCCGATTGTGGAAGTACATCTTTCAAATATACATGCAAGGGAAGCGTTTAGAGAGCGAACGCTCACCGGACAGATAGCTGACGGCATTATTACTGGATTTGGCAAGCAAAGTTATATACTTGGAGTACATGCCGTTGAGCAATTGATTGATGATGGGTGAGAGTTAAAAGTATATCATCCTGAAACGATTCCAGGATCTAAAACATGGCTTGAAATACTAATTCCATTTGAAAAAGCTACGAGAACTTCTTTCCGATACGCTTATATACGGCATAAGCAGCGTGCTGGCACGCTTTATTGGATACTTGCTCGTACCGCTCCATACCGATGCATTTGCAACCTCGGAATATGGTGTGGTGAGTTTGGTGTATGCAGGATTGGCATTTCTGAATGTCATATTCACCTTTGGCATGGAATCGGCCTATTTGCGATATGCCAAAGATCGTGATGAAGCCAAAAACGTATTTAAAACTTTACAGTTAGGGCTGGGAGCATTTTCTACTGTTCTTGTTCTGCTATTAATATTTTTGGCTCCCGCCTTGATGCCCACGATGAATTTGGTGGACACCGGTAATCAAAATTTGTACTGGTTGATGCTGGGGATTCTTTGGTTCGATACCATGGTTTTAATTCCTTTTGCAGAACTCCGGCTCGTGCGTAGGCAGTGGTTATTTGCCGCCTTTAAAACAGGTAATATCGTATTAAATGTAGGTCTGCAATTCTATCTGATTCTTTGGCTCAATTGGGGAATCGAGTCGGTATTTTTTGCAAGTTATATTGCCTCGGGACTTACGGGATTAGTGCTTTGGATTTCGACTGCCAAAATGCTGTCTGGATCCTGGAACACCCCGTTCCTTTACAAAGCCCTGCGATTTGGATTGCCGTTTGTGCCTGCGGGATTAGGATTTGTGATCAATGAGATGCTTGATCGCTTTTTTCTCGGCAATTACATGTCCCAGGCAACAGTTACCGATCTCTATGGACCCGATCTGGTGCCAGATGATATTGTAGGTATTTACAGTGCTTGTTATAAACTCTCTGTTTTTATGCTTCTGCTTGTACAGATGTTTAGGATGGCCTGGCAGCCCTTTTTTCTTCGGGAGTCTGATGATCCGGAAGCTCCTCGGTTATATCGCGATGTATTTCGATACTACAACGGTATAGCCGGCTTCTGCTTTTTGGTTGTAGCGCTGTTTGCCCAGCAAATAGTCCAGATTAGAGTACCAATACTCGATGTTTATATTGTGGCCGAAGAATATTGGATAGGGCTGAATATCGTACCCATATTGCTAGGGGCATACTGGTTTCACGGATGGTATATGAATTTTTCAGCGGGAATCTTTATTAAAGAAAAAACAAAGGTATTGCCTGTTATTACCCTTATTGGGGCTGGTATAACCATTGCTGCCAATCTTTTACTCATTCCCTATCTGGGGATGATAGGATCGGCTACGGCTACGCTTATTAGTTACGCCTCTATGGCAATGTTATTATATTATCAGAGCGTTAAGGTTTATAAAGTAGACTATGATTTAGGACGGGGGTTTGGAATGATACTACTGGCCGCTTTTTGCCTGCTTATTCAGCCCTATGTGGGAGAGTGGCTTGGGTTGGAATGGATAAGCCGACCAATCATGTTATTTATTGGTACAGCAGGCTTTATACTATTGGCATGGCCTGCATCGAAATAACAGATTGGCATTTTTGGTTTAGCCGGTGAGTGAAAACAGTTATTAAAAAAGGGCTCACCATTTCAAAATTATTATTGGTATATAATTTAAAATTATTAAGGGGAAATTATTTATGGGAAATAAGATCGGCATTTTTGTAGATGCGGTTAATGTAACCATGAATGGTGGCTTTGGCTTACGCTACGATATTTTACGCAAGTTTGCAGGTCGCGATGGAAGTATTCCTTCCCGGATGAATGTGTATTTGGCATACGATAAACAGAGAGTTGAAGAAGAGGAATCCTATCGCGAGAAAACGGAAAGATTCAGCGAAGTACTACGGGATTTTGAGTATAAAGTCATTAAGCGGCCGATGCAGTACTATGAAGACGATGAGACAGGAGAAATTATTACTAAGTCCACGGTAGATATGGATATGGCCGTGGATATTGTAACCCAGGCCGACCAACTGGATAAGATTGTTTTGCTTACCAATAACGGTAGCTATGTAAGCGTCGTTAAGGCCGCACAGCAAAAGGGAACGCGGGTTGAGCTAGTGGGATTCGATGATATGTCGCCCGAGCTTCGTAAAGAGGCGGATATGTATATTTCCGGTTATCTGATACCGGGATTGCTTCCGATCGAGTCACCTTATGGCTGGGGAGAGATAGGTTCGCGCGTGCGGGGCGTCTGCTACGATTTCGCGCATAATGAAGGATATGGTTTTCTCCGCTATCTGGTCACGTTGAATGAAAACTTGTGGATTACAGATTCCCGCTTTGATGAGTCGCCCTATCGAACGGTGTTTGCGCATGTATCCCAATTCGAGGAGAATTTGGATACCGACTTTTTACCGAGTCGACATCTCATTTTTGAATTTGATCTGATTGAAAATGATAAGGGACTGGTAGCTGAAAATATTGAGCTTGTCAGTGCACCGTGATGAGTGGAAAGTAGTAAGTTTCAAGTAAAAAAGTATGAAGAACCTGTCCTCATATAGGTTGGCAATAAAATATAAAATACATATGTCAATAAGGGATTACCCGGAAATATTGTAATGCCTTGAAGCTGTAAATGGTTGAAGGAGTATGGAAAAAAGGCTTGTTAAATAAAGTAGTACGTATTCAACTCGTAGATGAAAAGTTACTAAAACAAAAAAGGCTCCGCTATGATCGACGGAGCCTTTTTTTAAAATGCAAGTAGTGAAGAAGCCTTACGTCTTCAACAATTTATTGCGATTTATTTGTCCATCAGCTTGCGAAAGTTATCAAGTACGGAGTGTACGTGATCAGCTGATGTATCTAAAAGTTGTTGTTCTTCATCATTTAAATCAACCTCAATTATTTCTTTTATGCCTCCTTCGCCGAGCTTGACTGGTACCCCTAAAAAGAGGTCTTTATGCCCATATTCGCCGTTTAGGTAGGCGGCACAGGGAAATATGCGATTCTGGTCTAGTAAAATTGCTTCGACCATTTGTGCGGCAGCAGCGCCCGGTGCGTACCATGCGGAAGTCCCCATCAATTCTACCAGTTCACCTCCACCGCCTTTGGTGCGTTCTACAATCTCTTCAAGTTTATCCTCATCAATAAATTGGGTTACCGGCATTCCGCCAATAGTAGTAAAGCGGGGTAGGGGCACCATGGTGTCACCGTGTCCACCCAGCAAAAGAGCCTGAATATCTTTTGGAGATACTTCCAGTTCTTCAGCCAGGAAAGAACGATAGCGGGCGGTATCAAGAATTCCTGCCATACCCATTACCCGGTTAGAATCCAGTCCACTTGTTTCATAGGCTACTTGAGCCATGACATCGAGGGGATTGGAAACTACGATAATAATTGTATTGGGGGAGTGTTCAATGAGCTGTTCAGTAACTGACTGTACAATATTGGCGTTGGTTTCAAGCAGGTCATCGCGACTCATACCCGGTCGACGCGGCACCCCGGCTGTAATTACACAAACATCTGAGCCGGCAGTGTCTTCATAGTTAACTGTTCCGGTAAGCTTTGTATCAAATTTGTGAATAGGGGAGGATTCCCACTGATCAAGGGCACGTCCCTTGGAAGGATATATCTTTTCACCGTTATGTTCCTGTACGATATCTACCATTACCACTTCTTTAGCAAAGTCGCGCTGTGCTACTGCCATTGATACGGTAGAGCCGACATTCCCACCGGCACCGACTACTGTAACTTTCATGTGACTATTTGTTTTAGGAGTTAAAATTTCAGTCTAAAGATAACGGTAAAATTGCTGAATATCAGGACTGAAAAAGAAGCTTTAAAGGAGAGAACCGGATATGGCCAGATAACCGTTAATATTTAAAACAAGCTGTATCCAATAAAGGTATTTTTTGGTGGGGGATTGAAAAAAGCCAAATGCTCTAATGTCCGTCAGTATCCAGATGGATCATTTTAAATACTGTACGGCCTAATACGTATAGATCGAGTGAAAACGACTGTTTTTCAACATAAATAAGATCATAATCGAGACGCTTTCGCATGTGCTCTTCTTCAAGCGTACCGCCGCGATAGCCTTTAACTTGTGCCAAACCTGAAATGCCTGGTTTTACCGCATAGCGATAGAAAAAATCGTCAAAGGTGTTGTTCCAGTGGGCACATTCTTCTATGGGATAAGGGCGTGGACCTATAAGGCTCATATCTCCCTTGAGAACATTTAGCACCTGTGGAAGCTCATCCAGATTAGTCATTCGCAATAAGCTTCCAAACCAAAAAACACGCTTGTCATTTTCTTGGGTAACAACCGGTTTACCATCAATCCGCCGAAGATCTAGCTGATGCATTGTTCTGAATTTATAGCAAATAAATTCGTGCCCATGCTGCCCTGTGCGGCGTTGCTTGTAGAGGATAGGTCCGCGGGAGCTCAGTTTTATAAATAATCCGAAAACAGGATATACAATTAAAAATACTGCAAAAGCAAGGCAACCGATAGCTATATCAATACTTCGTTTTCCCCGAAATGTCTTATTGGCCAGCGATTCAAATTTAGAATAACTGCTGTCTGCGCCCTCTGCTGAGCCAATATTGGTATCGTACATCTCTTGTACAATAGATTGTCTGACCGTCTCGTATTTCTCTTGGATGATACTGTTTTGGGCTACCGACTCGCTTTTATATCCCATCTCAATAATTTGTTAAAAAATTACAGCTAATCAAGCTAATAGCAATACTTACCATTTCATTTTAAAAGTCAAATATAGAACTATTTAATAAAAGTAAAAAAAAGAAGTCAGTTTAACATTTATATGAATTGATTGAGGAAAATCATTTTAATCTAAATGTAAAATAAACAAAATATAATTTAAGAATTGAAGGATGCCCCCGATAATACAGAGTCTGAAATAGGTATGGGATAGTAAGAGCTTAAGTAGCTGTGATTATTAGGTAAATCAATATCAAGATATCCCTTGGATTGCCGTATCGTTCCTGCTAATAAAATAGTTGAATTGATTTTGAAAGATCGACAGTATACAATTTATATAGTTGTACCACCTGATGGAGAAACTCAGCATGTGGTCAATCGGATAAAGCAGCTGGATTTTGATATAGGTTGGGAAAGAGTCTGTACCGAAGACTGTATGAGTTTACTGAGAGATACCCTCCCGGATGTGATAATTGCTGAGGATAATAGCTCTGTAGAAAACCTCTTGTGGGAGGTTAGGAGTAAGTATGAAAATTTGCCCATAATTGTAATATCTGATTCAAATAGCTATTCAAATGGATTGCGGATGGTTGAAGAAGGGGCAGAGGATTATATTTCCCGGGGACAAATTGAACGACTGGATATCGCTATTACACGGGTTTTAAAAAAAGGTAGTTTTTTCTCAAAGGCAGATATTCGATCAGGACTATATTCATTAGAGGAAGAAATACTCGGGATGTGTTCCGATGAACAGTATACCCTGGAGGATATACTGCAACATTTCGTTGAGTCGATAGAGCGAATGTATCCGGATCTTATTCCGGCGGTAGTGCGTATCGAAGATATGAGAATGTATTCTTGGATATCTTCGGAACGATTATCAAATAGATTTCTTAGTGTTTTGGATGGCACTCGAATTGGTCCAAATGCCGGTTCGGCTGGTGTCGCTGCTTATCACAAAAAAAATGTTGTATGCTCACATATTTCTGAGGACGAAAGATGTAAGGAAGTGAGGGACGCCGCACTTGCGGAAGGCCTGAAAGCCTCCTGGGCCATACCAATTTTGGTTGAAGGGGATGAAGTTTATACTTCGTTCTGCTGTTATTGTCGTCAGGAGCTTCAGTCTCTTCCGTTATGGAATCAGGAAACTTTAGATCGTATCCAGAAGATACTGCAGGTTGTTATAGGTTTTAAACAAGTACATCAATCTCTTAAACTTAGAGAGCGACGTTTCCGTGCATTGGTGCAGGATGGAGCCGATCTAATTTCTATCGTAGATAAAGGTGGTCGTTTTAAATATGTAGCCCCATTTTCTAATTCTTCTGAAGGCATTAAAGCAGAAGACTTTATAGGTAAAAGTGCTTTTGACTACGTACATCCGGAAGACCGGCAACGACTGAAAAAGATTTTAGAGAGACTTGCTCCCGGTGAGCGTATGGAGATTGGCCCCTTCCGATCACTTGATGCTGACGAATTGCCGGGTTGGAAAGAGACGACCATTACAAATATGATGAATAATCCTGCCATAGAGGGTTATGTGGTTAATTCCAGGGATATAACCGACCAGATGGAGCGTGAGCAGAAGCTCCGAGAAAGTGTGGAGCGTTATGAAATTGTATCCAAAGCCACGAGCGATACCATTTGGGACCTGGATCTGGAGGAGGATGTTATCAGGTATAACTCCAATATTAGTGAAATGTTTGGATATGATACCAAGAAGGTTACCGAGGTTGGCAAGTGGTGGCGAGGCAAGCTCCATCCTGATGACCGTCCCTATGTTTTGCAAAAACTGGATGATGCCTGGACTGAAAAAGAGGATCGTTTCCAAATGGAGTACAGATTCCGATGTGCGAATGGTAATTATAAGCATGTATATGATCGTGTTTTTATCGTGACGGATGAAGAAGGCCAACCCGTACGGATGATCGGGGCTATGCAGGATGTAACACATCAGCGGAAAAGAGAGGAAATCTTAAAAGATTCTCTCAAAGAAAAGAAGACTCTTTTAATGGAAATACATCATCGGGTTAAAAATAATCTGGCTGTAGTATCCGGGATGATGCAATTGCAGGCCTTTCAGTCAGAAAGTGAAGAATTGCGGCAAAAGCTTTATCACAGTGTGGGACGCATAAAGACGATGGCTTCTATACACGAACTGCTCTATGAGTCACAAAATTTTTCCAATATCAGTTTTAATGAAAACATCAAAAAACTGATTTCCGCAATCATTGAAACCGTTAGCTTAAATCAGTCAGTTGGAGTTGATTATAAGCTGGAACCTGTGGATATCAATATCAACCAGGCAATTCCCTGCTCGCTGATTATTAACGAAATATTTAGCAATATGCTTAAATATGAGTACAGGGGTGTTGGATTTCTTAAAATCGTTGTTAGTCTGTTTGAGAAAGATGAAACTGTTTATATCAAGATTTCCAACAATCTTTTAGATGATCAGGCTTCTGATATCTTGTCAGATAATATGTTGAGTCGGGAGCTCATAGAAACGCTTTCTCGCCAGTTAGAAGCGGACTATGGCTACAAAATGGAGAATAATGACAGAGTTTTTTATCTGTCCTTTGACAGGAGTGAGGCCAATGGTATCGGAAGTACAAAGATTAAGGACAAAAGAGCTGTGAGAAAAGGAGATGCCGTTCGGACGGTGGCGGGTTAATATTACCGTTAGGTCGCATTAAATAAGAATGTGTAGCGCTTAGATTTTTTGTAGCAGATTTTACTATAGCAGTCTTTCAGCGACCGTGCCAGAAGGGGAGGGATAGGGTTCAGAGTCTGTAATTCAAAAACCAGCCTTGATCTTTTTATCTCTTTTGGACCGTATCTGACTGCTGGCTGATCAAGCCATGAGATCGGGGTATAAAACTGTTAGCTTGAAACTCCTTGCTCGCAGAAGGATTTGGATGAGTAAAATACTGTTGAAATAAACTTTTACTATTCCAAGAGCCAATGATCCGAATAAAAAATACCGTTGCTACTAAAGATATTAATTGATCATCCC
>CAYXVW010000112.1:0-8449 GCA_964468695.1 uncultured Balneolaceae bacterium
TCGATAAGGCCCCTCTTTCATTAGCGGGGCCTTTTTTATTTTGATCATATCCTTTATTCAATACAGGCAGAACTCTTTTCCTTTCCTTTTATATATTATATGATAGTTCTGGCTTACTTCAGCTGTATTCCATCCTATATCTTATCTTAAAATTGTTTGGTAAATGATCGATGCTAAGATTCTTGATCAGAATATCCAATTCTTTATTCTGTATCTATCTCCTTAAAAAATTTAAACTGCAGTACATAAACTAGTCTTAGTCTGATGAAGAAGAAAGTAATTATGAGTTTAGATGAGAATAGTATTACTGAAATCACAATAAATACAGTTCCCCTTGCTATCTATGGCGGGAAATCCATTTAAGGATATATTCGATATGTATAAAAGGAATAAGTAGGCCAATTGTAATTGAGCTTATAAAGACAGGGAAGCTTTAATCACAAACTGTAGAGCTTTGTCAAGACCCAGTGTATGATACCGTATTTCTGTATTAAGCAGGTTGCGGATTGAAAAGGTGGTTACAAAACGTTCGTCCCAAAAATCCTTTTGGGCCGTTAGGTGTAAATTAAAAAAGGAGGGGGATTCCGTATGGAAAGTGTCATACCGGATAGGGTATTGAGGTTGTAGGGATCGGTACTGTTTGCCCTCAAGGTTCTTATATTCAATCCATTTGGTGGTACTTTGGTAAGAGCCATTAATAGAAAAACGCAAATCGGAGACAGGCTGAAGGCGAAGCCCATATTCTATATTGTTATTTGGTACTTGTTGCCAGTAGGAATCGTATCGGGAAGATCCATCCAGCGTATGCTGAGTGCGTAGCTTCAGGTTATGACTCAATAAATTATTCACATTTTGAGACAGTTCAATATCAAATTCGATCCGGCGCCCTTGTTCAGGAGTAAACTCAAACTGCTGAGGCTGTGTATAAATTCCTGTTGCCATTCGCTCATCATGAGCTACTTCCTGCCAGGGAATATTCAGGTTGTAATGATGGATATACTTTCCCCCAATAGTAAGCAGAACCTGCGAACCCAAATCCACTTTGCTGGTGATATTTGCCTGAAAAGATCGATTTTTTTCTGAACTAAATGGGGTTTCGGAGGGAATATCCAACTGGGAAAAGATGTTATATCCCCGATCGATCCAGTAAGTGCTGCTTTGCTGGCGAAAAGAAAGCAACTCATTATAACCTAGTTCTGTGGAGAGTCGCCATGTATTCGATAGTTGATGGTCGGATCCTGTTGAAAAGAATATTGCTGATTGATTCGTGGCGAAGTCGGTATTCAGTTCTAAATAAAAACTATGCTTCAAATCAAGCTTTAGAGCCGCTTCGCTATACAGGGTGGCGATGTACTGTTGGTTCTCTAGTTGAAGGCCCTCTGTTGTGCTTCCCTGTAGTATACCGCCGGTTGTAAGCTTTAGGTTGTTCTTGTTGTACATTGATGCGACCGAAAAACGATTATTCAGCTGATGCCAATCGAAATTATAATCTTTATTATTGAGACGGTAGTCTATACTCTTTTGTTCAAGCAGATATTGTCCCTGTAAAGTCCAGGTATCTGAGAGTTGGGTAGAACTATCTAAGGCCCACTGACGGTAGCCGGTAGTGGCAGGAATTTCGCGCCCAAAAGGCTGATAAAAAAGGTACTCCTCATTTTCACTATACAGGGCCCTGCTTTTGATCTCCCACTTATCCTGTTCATAACCAATCTCGATTAAGCTATTATTGACCGTGGTCTTAACGGCATGCCAGGTACCATCTACCAATGAATAGCTTCCCAGACGGTGATGGTTGTTTAGATTGGTGGGCTGATGCTGACGTAATGATAGGGAAGCTTTGGCATACCAGTCAGACGACCGATAGGAAAAATGTGAGAAGTAGTGCGGCCCGCGACGATCAATATTGGGCGTAACCTTGCTGGAATCGTAGCTCCATGGACCCGGATCTTCGCTCTGATTACCTACCGCAAAGGATCCATATGCGTGAAAACCCGTATCTGGCTTGGTTGTGTGTAAATTGAGATAACCAGCCCGTGCCAGGTTATGGTGGTATATTTGAGGTTTTGAGCTGTAATTGATCTTTGTAATATGGTCCATGGAAGCTGGCAGCATGTTTAAATTTTGCCAGTTGAAAAAGGAAAAGTCGACTGGAATGTCGTCAAGATAAACTGTGGGTTGGGGACCATAAAAGCCATACAAACCTGAATGTATACGATAAGTAAAGCCGTCGGTAGTAGCTATGTCCCAATCAGAGATCGAATGCAATAAATCATTGGGATTAATGAGAATTGTAGTTTCCAGACTGTCATTATCCACATGGATATTTTGACCTTTAGCTTGAATGCTGCAAAGGGAAATAAGTGAAACAAGAAACAGTAATCGAATCATTTGAAAAAAGATTTAAGCCAGGAAGGGGTGGCAAAAGAGCGACTAATACCGAATGAAAACATAGAGACCGGCATTGGATGATAGGTTAGGGTACGATTGTATGAAAAGGTTGAGTGCAGGCTCCATGGACTTTTCGTAAAAGAATATTCCAGCCTTCCGAAAAGTTCATAAGCAAACTCGCTTTCATGGGGATCGAATACATATTCTCCCCAGACACCCGTTGCCGGATAAGTTGCCGGATTATCAAAGGCCATATAATTATTTCCGAACCTCAGCCCGGGCGCAAAAGATAACCGATCGGTAAGAAAAAATGGATATTCCCAACCCACATAAATAAAATAAGAGTCAAAACTGCCATCTTCGTAGACTGGATTTCCTGCACTATAACGGTTATACCGTATACCCAATTGCATGCTCCCCAAGTGATATTTGACTCTCATCCCAAGATGAGCGGAGGGAGATATTTTCCAATTTTGGGTGAAATTGTTCTCTAAGATCGGAAGAGCGCTGCTTCCATCAAGAGTAATACGATCATAGGTACTTTGGGCTTGGACGATATATCCGAATCCAATCCAAAGTCCAAATACAAAAAGTAAACCTTTTTTCATCATACGACAATGACTTACTGTTTAGGAACCAGTTTTATCAAAGATGATCAGCATCAGGCAAAGCGATCGGTTAGCCGATCTATAAGATAGCCGCTTTCTTCGAGCGCCTGGTAAGCGAAACTGCCAAAGAAGTCGGTTACGGCTTCAAATTCTTTGATAAAACCTTCTTTGTCATCATTCTTGACCATTTTAGCCAAGCGATCATTATGCTCAATAAAATTAAGGAGCAGTTCCCGGCGCTCTTCGTTGGCAAAAACAATATCGGCATACAGTTCGGCACTTTGTGCAAAAATACGTCCGGTCATCATAAGTTCACCACGGTAGACAGGACTCGAATAATCCAGGATATCACGAGGATCCAGGTCGTAAGTTTTCATAAAAGAGCCGTGCAATAGGGCAACGAAGTGGCGAAGCCCCTGAACCAAGTGCATAACGTGATCATGCTTTTGAGGGTCAGCCTCCACAACGCGCATTCCCCATAATTTGGACTGCTCGATAACCCAGCGTGAGGCATCGGCATCACGTACAGCACAGGCTACCATCAGCTGCTTGGACAGATTGTTAACATCAGGGCCGTGCATGGGGTGAAGGCCAAGTACAGGACCATCGTGGGCTTCCTCCATCGCTTCTATGGGAGTGGTCTTGTTGCTGGTAAAATCAGCCAGGATAGTTTCTTTTTTTAATTTGGGAGCCAGCCTGTTAATGACATCTACCGTAGCATTAATAGGAACAGTAACAATGGCTAGGTCCAGCTTGGGAGCCATGGCTTCGAGTTCGTACCAGTTGTGCTTGTCAATTTCAAAGACATTATGGCCAGATTGCTTAATGATTTTTGAGTATAAGCTGCCCATTCCACCACGGGCCCCTACAAGAAGAATATTTTTGGGTTCTTCGGTAGCGCGCGGAAATTCATTGGATGATTGACTGGCCCGCGAGGAGGCCATGATCATCCGCAGGAAATCTTCGGCCCAGTCGGCGTCAAGTCCCCGATCTTCGGCCATCCGGCGGAATTTTTCTGTCTTGTCATCCTCGCGCTTGGGGGCAAAAATGGGTAATCGGTTTTGTATCTTCTTTTCAATCACTTCATTGACAATACTGCTGCGTTCCGAGAGCAGATCCAGAAGTTGACGATCAATTTCGTCGATTCGGTTACGTTGGGGACCTAATTTCTTTTCTTCTTTAGTCATTTGCGGATTATATGATATCTAAAACCTGTTAAAATAGATTGCGCCCTTAAATTAAAGCTTTACTATCAATTGCCCTAAAAAAATGGGATTTTAACAGAATGATTATGCGGTATTTTTGTTTTATTAAAGGATGAAGTTGAAAGCTGAAACCAAGCAGGATTATGCTAAAACAATAAGCACTTTTTAAAACTAAATCCTGCAGGTTTTTAACAGGAAAAATAGATTTATCACATGTCCGAA
The DNA here is from genome assembly GCA_964468695.1 of uncultured Balneolaceae bacterium. Taxonomy (GTDB): domain Bacteria; phylum Bacteroidota; class Rhodothermia; order Balneolales; family Balneolaceae; genus Fodinibius. Next base: position 4,424 of record CAYXVW010000112.1, read on the forward strand.
TTTGATTTACAATCTCCCTGGCCCCCGGCTGGTGACCAACCGAATGCGATAGAAGAACTGGTAGAAGGAGTAGAAAGTGGTGATAAATATCAGACGCTTTTAGGTATTACCGGTTCGGGAAAGACGCGAACAATCGCCGATGTCATTGACCAGGTTGAGCGTCCTACCTTGGTGATGAGTCATAATAAGACGCTGGCCGCCCAGCTTTATCGGGAGTTAAGCGATTTTTTTCCGAATAACCGGGTAGAATTCTTTATTTCCTATTATGATTACTATCAGCCGGAGGCTTATTTGTCCACACAGGACAAATATATTGAAAAGGATCTTTCCATTAATGATGAAATCCAGCGCTTGCGGCTAAGGGCAACCAGTTCGCTTTTATCCGGCCGGCGCGATGTAATTATTGTCTCTTCCGTAAGCTGTATCTATGGAATTGGATCTCCCTCTGAGTATGAGAAGCTAATTATTAAGCTCAAGCAGGGGATGGAAATCCCCCGCAATAAGCTGTTGTATGATCTCGTTGATCTGCATTATACGCGCAATGATCGAGAATTTAGCCGGGGAACCTTCCGTGTGCGCGGTGATGTTGTGGATCTGTATCCTGCTTATGCGGAAGACGGTTTGCGGATTTCATTCTGGGGAGATGAGATCGAAAAGATGGAAATTGTGGATACCGATTCGGGAAATGTGATTGAACAGGTGCAGGAATTTCATATTTATCCCGCTTCTCACTACGTGACTACTCAAAGCCGGCTGGAAGAGGCCATTGATCAGATCCGGGATGAATTGAACTGGCGTATCGGTACGCTGACTGATGAGGGCAAGCATCTTGAAGCGAAGCGCCTGGAACAGCGTACGCTTTTTGATATAGAAATGATGCAGGAAATCGGGTATTGCTCGGGTATTGAGAACTATTCGCGTTATCTAAGTAATCGCAAGCCGGGAGAACGTCCATATTGTCTGTTCGATTATTTTCCCGATGATTTCTTGTTGGTAGTGGATGAAAGTCACCAGACGGTGCCCCAGATTTCAGCCATGTATGGGGGAGATAGATCCCGTAAAACAGAATTAGTGGAACATGGCTTTCGGCTGCCTTCCGCATTGGATAACCGTCCGCTCACCTTCGATGAATGGGAAGAGGTTACAAATCAGGCTATTTTCGTGAGCGCGACCCCGGGCGATTATGAACTGGAAAAAAGTGGTGGCGTATTTGTAGAGCAAATTGTTCGACCTACGGGCTTGATGGAACCGGAGATAGAAGTTCGACCGGTAGATAATCAGATCGATGATTTATTAGAGCAGATTCAAGAGCGAATTGAAAAGGGAGATCGCGTGCTTTGTATTACACTCACCAAGCGGTTGAGCGAGGAGCTTAGCGAATATCTCAAGAGCGTGGGAATTTCTGCTGCCTATATGCACAGCGAACTCAGCGCTATGGAACGGGTTGAAGTGCTTTTTAAATTCCGGCGCGGTGATTTTGATGTACTGGTAGGAATTAACCTGCTGAGAGAGGGAATTGATATTCCGGAACTGAGTCTGGTTGCCATTCTGGATGCGGATAAGGAGGGATTTCTCCGGTCGGAAACCTCTCTTTTTCAAATTATCGGTCGCGCTGCCCGAAATGTGGAGGGCAAGGCTATCCTCTATGCTGATAAGATTACAGACAGCATGCAGACGGTAATTGATGAAACGGAAAGACGCCGCAAGATACAAAAGGAATATAATGAGGAGCACGGTATTACACCTACAACCATTGAGAAAGAGCTGAAGCCGCTGGTTGATCCCGCCCTGATATCGTCACAGAATTTTGATCTGGATGAAGATGATATGGAAGACGGAGAGCCGCTGGAGATGATTAAAGTTGCCGAGGAGGGTATCAAATACAAAGCAAATCCTGCGATGAAGGAGGTTACATTCGATGACAAGGAGGAGTTTTTAGAATACCTTCACAATTCAATGAAAACAGCTGCCAAAAATATGGAGTTCGAAGAAGCAGCACGCATTCGTGATCAAATCGAACAATTGAAAGATGAACTGTAAATTAATTAGTTATTTATTGGTTGGTAGGACAAGGAATCAGCCAATATCGGATAACCAATAACAAAGAATGAGTACGTTAGCATATTTAAAAAGTTTTTTTAAGGATAAAGATGTAGCATCGGTAACGCCAACCTCCAAGTATTGTGTTCGGCGGGTATGCAATCCCATTAATTTTGATCAGGATATAAATATCGTGGAATATGGGGCAGGGGCTGGTGTTTTTTCACGGTACGTCTTACAGCATATGACACCGGGATCGAAACTTTATCTGTTTGAAACGAACGAAATTCTTTTTGATAAGCTAAAGGAAATTGACGATTCCAGAATAACCCTATTTGATCAAAGTGTGGAGTATGTAACTGAATTGATACCCGATGATCAGGTCGAAAAAATCGATTATATCATATCCGGTATTCCTTTTTCTTTTCTGGATGAGGATGCCAGGGCGTCAGTACTCAGGCAAAGTGTTGACCTATTGAAGGAGGGGGGATGCTTTTTAGCTTACCAAACCTCTGGACATCTTGAAGAACCACTACAAAATGCTTTTGGAAATGTGAAGACAGGATGGGAATGGCGCAATATTCCGCCTATGACGATATACCAAGCAGAAAAAAGAAAAATGGAGTCCACTGATTAGTGAACTCCATTTAAGTTAAATTCTTGCTATAAAAGAACTATTCCTCTTCGTCGTCTTCTTTTGCAGCTTTGGCCCGTTCTTCGGCTTCCCGGTTAATTTCGCGTACGGCATTTTGGTTTTGCTCTTTCTCTTTAACGCGCGCTGCTTTACCCTGTCGGTCCCGCAAATAATAAAGCTTGGAGCGTTTAATATCTCCCTGTTTTTTGAGCTCTATTTTTGCAATAAAAGGAGAAAATAGCGGAAATATACGCTCCACTCCAATATTACCGGCCGAAACTTTTCGAACTATAAAAGTTTGATTAGCTCCGGAACCGCGTCGGGAAATAACAATGCCTTCAAATTGCTGAATACGTTCTTTATCTCCCTCGCGAACGCGGTAGTGGACGTTTACGGTATCACCGGTTTTAAACTCGGGATACTCGTTCGTTACAATGGTCTGTTCTGCTAGTGTTAGTTTATCCATGATTAATTCTTACTACTGTTCATTTCGAAATTTTTTGTATAAATCAGGACGTACTTCCTGAGTACGCTTAAGCGATTGTTTTAATCGCCATTCCTTCACTTTTTGATGATCACCGGAGCGGAGCACCTCGGGCACTTCCATCCCCTTAAATACTGCAGGACGCGTATAAACAGCTCCTTCCAACAAATCGTTTTGGAAAGAATCTGTTAATGCGCTTTCTGAGTCACCCAATGCACCGGGCAGCAGCCGGACAATAGAATCAACCATTGCCATGGCAGGCAGTTCACCTCCGGAAAGCACAAAGTCACCAATGCTATACTCTTTGGTGATCAAAGTATCACGCACGCGCTGATCGACACCTTTATAATGACCGCAAAGGAATATAAGGTTTTTTTTGACCGAAAGGGCATTGGCCTTTTTTTGCTCAAAAGGCGTACCGCTCGGGGTCGTTAAAATAACCTCATCATATTCCCGCTGATCTTGCAATTCCTCTATGCAAGAGAAAATAGGCTGTGGTGTAAGTACCATGCCGGCTCCTCCTCCATAAGGATAGTCATCCACCTTATTATGATTGTCAGTGGAATAATCGCGCAAGTCGTGGATGTAAATATCTACCAATCCTTCTTCACGGGCCTTCCCTACAATACTGTAGTTTAAGGGCCCCTCCAGAAGTTGCGGTACGGCTGATATGATATCAATACGCATGGTTTTATAAACCTTTTAGCTGTTCCAGGTTTTGACATTGAATTTGCTGTGCTTTTTCATCTACAGCCGTAACATATTCATCCACATAGGGAACGAGCAGCTTCTCGTTATCATCCGTTGCAATCTCTAAAATAGGATGTGCCGGGTTATCGATGATATCTTTAACCGTGCCAATACGATG
>CAYXVW010000113.1:0-8403 GCA_964468695.1 uncultured Balneolaceae bacterium
AGATGAGCCGATGCTCTTACATCCGGATTAGTGAGAGTTCGAATAGATGATTCTCCCGAACTTCCTGCTGTATAATGGATTACAATTGTATCCGGTAAGTCTTCAGAGAATTTTCCGCTGTGATTAGGGGATTCAATGAAATCTGCAGTTTCTTCGTCTAACTTTCCATTTTTTGTCTTCATAACTCAAGCTACTTTTCTAATTTAGTTTTTTGGTTTGTCACCACTTGATTTTACTTGCTTGGCTACATCCAGAATTAATCTTGGTAAGACGCTACCATTCGACATAATTTTTGTGTTACTATATTGAGTAGCTATAGGCTTTTACCCAAACAATTTTGAGGCCGAAGTTATCACTGAATCTACAATGGCACTTTTATATTGATCCAGCTGTGCTTTTGCAATTCCTTTATGTTTTAACGCTTCCATTTTTGCAAGATCCTTTTTGCCATTTACCAAGAATTTAAGGTCCTCTTTTGTGAGCTTTCCCTCCGCCATAAGTTGAGTCCAACGTTTAAGATCATCTTCGGCTTCTTCTACAAACGTTTTTCCATCTTTTATAAATTCGTCTTTTACCTCATCACCTAATTCGTTGGCGCGATTTACAAGCTCATTTTTTATCCGGTTGATAAAGTCATCAAAATCGGGCATATCATTTCTTTTCTATTGTTCTCGTTTACCACTTTCCAATTCCATAATAATATCAAACCCCTCTTCGACATTTCCCTTTGTTTGTTCCACCATTGTTGAAGAAACTTGTCCTTTTTCTTCCCACATCCTCAGGAATCCTCCCAAAAGTGAACCTTCAGGATCGATCATAATCCCCCATTGCTGGGTACTTTCAGTATTTTGGGGACGCCCTTTTGCATATTCATGTGCTTTTTGAAGCGATATCTTCAATGCCTCTATCTCCTTCTTATAACTGTCATATGGTTCCGTTGCCTTGTCCATTAAGTTCAGAGACTCTACTTTCAATGTTACCGCTTGTTGATAAGCTTGCTCACTATACAGCGCCTGCATATTTTGGCAGCCTGTTATAAACAAAAAAAGGATAAGGCAGTACAGCCCATTGGTTTTATGACTTTTCAAATTCATAAGTACAAAATCAGGATTTAAGGTCAAATTCTTCGAGGTCGGAGTTAATTTTTTTCATGATAGCATCTACTATTTTGCCCCTTTTTAGGCCTGCGATCCTTTTTGCCATCCACTGAGTAAAACCATCATCAACATATTGTTCTATTAACCGGTTGATCACTACTTTCGTCCGATTGCTTATCAAGCTCTTCAGCTCCTCGAGTTCCCTGTTACTCAACTTTAGGGTACTCCATCTAAGCGGAAAAACTTCTTCTTTAGCAGAGCCCAAAAGAGGAATCAAAGGAATAATATCAGTCCCATCTTTTTGAACAGAAAAGCGCTCGAAATCAGCCTCTGTATAATCGGCAAAAACAGGATTCTGACGGGCTTTATCTACGGGGATAGACAAGTAATTACGGAGAAACTGTTGACAATTTCGTCGACCAAGTTGGAAATCATGCATCCTAAACTTTTTGGAGAAGAACCCCCCGAAACCATTCAAGAATCCAGAAGCAATAGGATAGTTCGCCTTTGTTCCATCAGGATTTCGGCGGGTAGGAGCTACCAAATAACGACTATATATGCTACCTGAATTGGCAAGCATTAACTCGTCCGGCTTAAAACGAGCCTGCGACATCAGGCTACCGAACAATTCAGTAAAAATACTTACGATGTCATAATTCTCCAGCTCTTCCCGTGATTTCATTTTTGTCTTCTTTTCACTGGGGAAGGGATCAATCATAATTACTGCACGTTCAGCACTCTCGGGTTTCCTGGGATTGAAGCCCTGTCTGCCAGCCAAGGTACGGCGTGCCAGCTCCATCGGCTCATTATCCATGACGCCTCCATCAACCGATAAGAAGTTAAACTGATCAGCATGACCGGCCGGCCATGCTGGTTTTATATTTACCATCCTGACACATTCCACAGGTCCGTCCGATTCTTTTGGGCGTTGGGGAATGGGCCAGGATCTAAATTCATAATGGTCAAAATTTCTTTGCAGATGCCGGGGCGCTAATCCACCGGGAAATGCCCCGGTGGCAAGAGCCGTACGTTTTAGCAGGTGCCAATTTTCGGTGTTACTATTATCCGGATCTAACCATTCGGCTTCTTTTAGCTCCGGATTATTCTGACTGAGCACAAAATGTAGAAAGTCGGTATGCTGAGAAATGGAATGTCCTCTTCCAGTATTTCCCTGAAACTGAATGTCGTAAGGTACCCCCTGGAGATTCGTGAGTGTGAGATACAGGTGGAAGGGCTTAGATAGATAGGGCTTCCATTTCTGAGTGGGTGAGAAACTGACGGCTGATTCTGCTATTTCATCTAGTACGGATGAGTCCAGCAGTGATTTTACGCTACTGTTTTTTTCTTTTAAATCGCTATTCTCAAGCAGGTCTCTAATATCAATATCATCAACCCAGGATTTGTATAATTTGTTTCTGTTTATTTCATCATGGGTGGGCTCTGTACCGGGAAGGGAAGTGATGTGTGAAAATTCTTCATTCATCATCGCCGTGAATATAGCGCCCGTCATTCCCCCGGCAGAAGCACCCGAAATAACTTTTATTTTAACGTCATGCATTGGGGCACTCCCTTCTCCAGCATCCTTTACTTTTTGCCACTCTTCCAATGCCTGAAGCAAAAAATCTATCACACCTGCGGTATAGGCTCCTGCCGAAACGGCACCGGCCATAACTAAACCGATTTCAAAAGTTTTATTTTCTTGTTGTGGTGACAACTTGTGCTATTATGTTATATTCGTGGTAAGTTAGTACTCTCCTTACAACCATCAGTAAGTGACTTCTACTTGTACGTTATATTGGGTGGGACAATATCATTAGCGAACATTTTTTGCTATACCAACAAACGATATTTTACTTCCCATCGATTAAGACTACTGTTACTATTTTTTTAGAAGAGTGATCCCCCACAGGCCTCCCCTCATCTATCTACACAATAATATATTGTCCATCATATTAACATCTATCAATACCTAATTTTACTACCGAATAATTCAACTGCTACGGATACTCTCGGTCATTTGGGCCTGGCTACTGTACATAGCAATCGCTTCAATATTCCATAGATAACAGCGAATAAGAACTAGGAATTGGCAACACTACGACATCTCACACTCTTGAGAATAGGGTTTTCGAATTCTGGCATTCTAACATGCCCTGCGAGTTTGCAGAATAGAGAAGGATACAGAAACTGATATCGGAAATGGTAAAGGAACTTCAAAATGCCAAATTCCTGACAGCGGGAAGAAAAAGCTCTGATAGAAGCCGAAAAAAAACTATGGGAATAGCGCTAGTCTATTCTCCGTTTGCCACGCAATGGAGTATATTTAATAAAAATGCCCGATTCAGCACGGCTTTAGCTATGACAACCTTGAAAGAGGCTTTGGGCAAAAGTTTATGGAATAAAACCGTTATATATTATTCATAGAAGACTTTCTAAAACCTAAGATGTCATCCGAATTCTCAGGATGCCCTCCCCTTATTCAAATAGCTTAAACAAAAATTAGATTCTAATCCGCCAGCTGGCGGACATAGAATAACCTAATAGAGGGTTATACTAAACCATTCTATTAGGTAGTGTATTCGGCATTGATACGAATATATTCATAAGAAAGGTCAGGTCCCCATCCTGTAGCGCTAACCGATCCTTCATTGAGATCAAGAATTATGACGATGTTTGAATTCTTCATTGCTTCCTTAACCTCGGAGCGGGCTTCCTTTATAGGTTGCCCATTTTTAAGAATTTGCACGCTGTTCTCGGCATTGGAACCGATATACAGATCAAGCTTATCGGGATCAAAATTTACTCCCGCGCGTCCGGCAGCCCCGACAATTCGACCCCAATTGGGATCGGAACCGAATACAGCCGTTTTAACCAGGCTTGAATCGGAAACGGTCCGTATAATCTTTCGCGCCTTCTCTTCGGTAGCCGCCTGTCGTACCTGATACTCAATCAACTTGGTGGATCCCTCACCATCAGAAACGATCAGCTTGGCCAAGTGGGTACAAAGCTCTTCGAGGTTATTATAGAACTTCTCGTAGTTTTTGTCCTTTTCGGTTATTTTTTCATTGCCTGCCATCCCGTTGCACATAATACCCACCATATCGTTTGTGGAGGTGTCCCCGTCAACGGTAATCATGTTAAATGTCTTGTTGACAGCACTGCGTAATGCTTCATCCAGCAGGCTTTGGGAGATAGCAATATCGCAGGTAATAAAGCCCAGCATGGTGCCCATATTCGGATGAATCATACCAGATCCTTTAGCAATGCCCGCCATATTAATATTAGTACCGTTGATGTCAAAGGAGGTGAATCCTTCTTTGGCATAGGTGTCTGTGGTTAAAATAGCGTTGGCCGCCAGCGATCCCGCCATTTCACGATCAGATAGTTTTTTCACGCACTCGCGAATTCCATCCAGCACTTTCTCGGTCGGGAAGGGTTCTCCTATAAGTCCGGTAGAAGCAACCTGAACACTTTCTTTTGGGATACCAAGAAGCTCTGCCGTCGTTTCTGCCATAGCTACAGCCCCTTTCCACCCTTCTTCGCCGGTGCAGGCATTCGCATTGCCTGAATTAATGATGAAAGCCTGGGCCTTGCCATCTTTTATATGCTCGCGACTTAGCTTCACCGGTTCGGCGCAAAATACGTTTTGGGTGAATACGGCCGCAGCGGTCGCGGGTACTTCGGAATAGATGAGGGCAATATCTCTCCGTTTGGATTTAATGCCCATGTGAGCGCCCCAGCACTTAAAACCTCGAACGTGAGTAATATTATTCAGCATGTCTGACTAAAATGTATATTGATTAATAATTTGGTATTGATAACAAATGCAATTGGATTACGGACTCAGCGGGATAATGTCAAGTCCGGTGCGTTCAATATGTCCGAACATAATATTCATATTTTGGACTGCTTGCCCCGCTGCTCCTTTTACAAGATTATCGATCGTGGAAACGGTGACAATTTTGTTTGTTCGCTCATCATAAGTAACGTAAATATCGCAATAATTGGATCCACGAACATTTTTAACATTCGGGGGTTCATCTACGACCCGTACAAAATGCTCTTTTTCATAAAAGCTGAACAAGGTATCCTCAATAAATTTTTCATCTAACTTCCGTTTGGGTGTGGAATATGTGGTCGTTAGAATTCCCCGGTCGATTGGAATCAGATGGGGAGTAAAGAGAATCTCGGTTTTATCACCGCTGTACCTTTCCAGAGAGGTTTGGATTTCCGGAGTATGACGATGATTCCGAAGTCCATAAGCCGAAAAATTTCCGAATACATCAGGGAAATGGGTCTTTGGACTGGCCGTTGCTCCCGCACCGGTCACTCCCGATTTCGAATCGACAATAATATTACTCGGATCGATAAATTTGTTTTTCAACAGAGGAGCCAGTGCCAGTATTGCCGAAGTGGGATAGCATCCGGGATTGGCTACCAGTTGGGCATTGCGTATCTCGTTCCGGAACAATTCAGAAAGTCCAAAAACTGCGTCATCAATGGATTCGGGATCTAAGTGCTTTTTACCGTACCACTGCTCATAAATATCCGCCGATTGCAGGCGGAAGTCCCCGGAAAGGTCGATTACCCGAAAATCCTCATATCCCCAATCTTTGATGAAATCCATGGAAACGCCATGAGGCAGGGCCAGAAAAACAAGATCGAGATCATAGTCCTGAAGCCTTTCAAGCGGTTCCAGTACCATGTCGGTCAACCCGTTAAAATGGGGATTTACTTCCGAAAACTTCTGGCCTGCTTTGCTTTCCGAGGTTATAATGTCAATCTGTACCTTGGGATGATTAGCCAGCAAACGAACCAGCTCCGAACCGGTATAACCGGTAGCTCCAACAATTCCTATTTTATGCTTTGGCATGTTCTTTCTCTACTTCTTTTATAGATTCAATGAGTACATCAAATATTTTGTCCAGTTCATCCTTTGTGATGATAAGAGGCGGCACAATTCTCATCACTGTATCGGAGGCGCAGTTTGAAAGCACTCCTCGCTCCATCATTTCCTCTACAACTTTACCGCCTTCAAAGTTAAGCTCGACGCCTATCATCAGGCCTTTGCCGCGCACTTCTTTGATGGCATCCCAGTCTTCGGCAACGGTGCGGACTTTGTCCATAAAATATTCGCCTTTTTCGGCTGCTTGTTCGGCTAAATCGTTATCGATAATGGTAGTTAATGCAGCAAGAGAAGCAGCACAAGCCAGTGGATTGCCGCCGTAGGTGGTCCCGTGCTCACCGTGACTGATGGCCGAAGCTACTTTCTCCTGAGCGATAACGGCTCCTATGGGGAATCCACCGCCCAGGGCTTTGGCCGATGCTATGATATCGGGCTTAATGTCGTAATGTTGGTAGGCAAACATCTTGCCAGTACGACCAATACCACACTGAATCTCATCCAGAATAAGCAGGGCGTCGTGTTGATCACATAATGCTCTTACTTCTTTCAAATACCTTTCTTCAATCTGATGAATGCCCCCCTCACCTTGTATGGGTTCTATAATTACTCCAATGGTGTCATCATTAATCTTACTTTTTATCGCACTAATATCATTCTCCGGCACTTGTTCAAATCCACCGGGCAGAGGTCTAAATCCCTTCTGATATTTTTCCTTCCCCATGGCAATGGTTCCGAGTGTGCGCCCGTGGAAACAATTTTTCATTGATATAATTGATCCGGTTTTATTTTTAGTCGACGCATATTTTCGGGCTAGCTTGATGGATCCTTCCACCGCCTCTGCACCACTGTTACACAGAAAGGCGCGATCGAGACCTGAAATTTCAGCCAATAGCTTTACCAGGTTGCTCTGCGGTTCGCTGTAGTAGAAGTTTGAGATATGAATTAAGTTGGCTGCCTGATCCTGTATCGCTTTAACAACGCGGGGATGACAATGTCCTACGCTGTTCACGGCAATGCCGGCCAGGGCATCCAGGTACTCTTTGCCGTTTGTTGCCTTAACATAAACCCCCTTGCCTTCGGTGAGAGTCAGAGGATATCTTCCGTAGAGATCAACATGATAATCATTTGCAATTTCCTGTGCGCGATCTGGCATAAGTGTAATATTTTATGTTTGATTAATCAGTTTGACAGTAGTATAAATAGAAATTTCCAGCTTTTATATTAATCAAGATTCCTTACTGATGAGCGTGCCGGAACGCTCTACTGTAAAAAGTTCCTTCAAAATACTCCGTTTTTTAGTTCCATTGATAATACGAGCTGATTCCACGCCACCCTTCAGGGCAATTATACAAGATTCTACCTTTGGAATCATTCCACCTACGATGGTTTTTCCCATTTCAGCCTCGGCTTTTTCCAATGTAATATCTTTTACAAGTGATTTTGGATTTTCTTTGTCAGTAAGCAGACCATCGACATTGGTCAGAGCAATATAACAGGCAGCATTTAAGGCCCCCGCCATGTGTCCTGCAAACATATCGGCATTAATATTATAGTCTTGGTTATCTTCGCCGGAGGCTACGGGTGAAATTACGGGAATAAAATCCGATTTAATAAGCGTTTTCACCAAGGCCGTGTTAATTTGCTTAACATCACCGACATGTCCGAGATCAACTTCCTGCTCTTCCCCGTCCACCGTTATCTTATGGACGCGTTTTGGGCAGTAACCATGTCTCCATCCTTACCGGATATGCCAACAGCCTTATGTCCGGCGGCATTAATCATCCTAACGATCTCTGAATTGACACTGCCGCTGAGGGCCATCTCCACATATCCCATTGTCCTGCTGTCAGTCTTACGGTGACCTTCAATAAATTCCGATTCTACTTCTACCTCATCCAGCAACTTTTTAATAGCAGGTCCGCCACCGTGCACAATAACTGGTATTATCCCGTTCTCCCTGAGCGTTATGATATCAGAGATAACATTACTCTTTACATTATCATCTTTCATGGCGTTACCGCCGTATTTAATCAGCACGACCTGATTCTTCAGCTTCTTAACAAGTGAAGTGTTATAAGTTTCAGTTATTTCCAAGGTTTCTAAATTGGATTACGGATTATTATGAAGAAAGAAAACTAGAATTAGGATGAATTAATTTCGAACTTTGCTTTTTAAGGAAAGTTTTTTTCATCAAACTACATTGTATTGTTATACCTAATACAATTTGTATAAATAAATTCGCAATGGCAGTCACTTCGGCAACTTAAGAAGCTTCCTGTCCTTCCTCTGTGCCATCGTCCTGGCCTGCTTCATCAACCAGTGTCTTGCGACGCCACCAGTTTGCAAGAGCAGAACCCGAAACATTCATCCACGAGCCAAAAATGACAGAGGGCACACCTA
>CAYXVW010000114.1:0-8398 GCA_964468695.1 uncultured Balneolaceae bacterium
ATGTTACAGACTGGATATTTAAAACCCTATCGTACAGTCCGGGAGCATAGTTGGTACGAACTGTTAACCTCCGGTTTCTTGCATGCCAATCTGGGACACCTATTTGTTAATATGTTTACTCTCTATTTCTTTGGCCCGGTAATGGAACAGGTCTTGGGGCCCATATATTTTTTAGGGCTTTATGTAACCGGATTAATTGTATCGGGTCTGCCTTCGGTGGTCAAGTTCAGGAATGATCCCAATTATGCTACGCTTGGAGCTTCGGGGGCTATAGGATCAGTGCTGTTTGCTTTTATTTTTCTCTTCCCCATGGAAAATATATATCTGTTATTGATTCCCATACCTATCCCGGCTTTTGTATTTGCCATTGCCTATTTGATTTACAGTATGTATGCCAGCAAACAAAAAGAAGGGAAAATAAATCACGAAGCACATTTGGCAGGAGCTATATGGGGGATTGTATATTTAGTCGTTTTTGTGCCCAATTCTATTGATCACGTTCTAACAGTTGTAGGCTTAATATAAAATCAGCATGAACCCTCATTAGGATCCATGCTGATATTTATCACAAACAAATAAATAAGACCGCTGTTGTTATCCGTTTTTGGAACGGAAATCAGCCATAAAGTTAACCAAAGTCTCTACACTTTCCCGGGGACAAGCATTGTACATGCTGGCCCGGATACCGCCTACGCTCCGGTGTCCTTTAAGGGTATATAGATCATGTTCTTCCTGGGCTTCCTTAAGAAATTTTTGTTCGAGGTCTTCTGTTGGCAGCCGGAATGTAGCATTCATGATGGATCTGGAATCTTTTTCTACAGCGCCGCGATAAAAATCGTCCTTATCGACTTCATCATAAAGTAGTGTTGCTTTCTCTTCATTAAACTTTTTAAAGTAGGAGAGCCCTCCTTTTTGCTGAATCCATTCGAGTACCAGGTTTACCATATACACATTAAAGACGGGAGGCGTATTGAATATCTTTTCCGTGTGCGTCTGGTATTGCAGGATGGTTGGGACATTATCCGTATCTGCCTGGGCCAGAAAGTCTTTGCGAATAATAACAATAGTCACACCTGCGGGACCAACATTCTTCTGGGCGCCTGCATAAATAATTCCATATTTGGAAACATCAATAGGCTTGGAAAGAAAATCAGAAGATGCATCACAGACCAGCGGGACGCCATTGGTTTCCGGTTCAGTAGGAAACTGGGTGCCGGCTACCGTGTTATTTGATGTAAAATGCACATACTTTGGATTGTCACTGAAATCGAGCTCATCGTCAGTCGGCACTCTGTCATATCCACTCTCGCTACTGCTAAATGGTCGATGAACATTTCCAAATAGCTTGGCCTCCTTTATCGCCTTATTTGACCAGCGTCCAGTATCGATATAATCGGCTGTTTCGTCTTCAGATAAGAAATTAAAAGGCGCCATCATAAACTGTGAGCTGGCCCCTCCCTGTAAAAACATAATTTCAAAATCATTGCCCAGACCAAGAAGTTCAGTCAAACGATCTTTTGCCTGCTGGTCAATTGCTTCATATTCCGCACTACGATGGCTCATCTCCATGATGGAGCGGCCTTTATCTTTGTATTCGGTTAGTTCGTCCTGTGCCTTTTCGAGTACTTCCAAAGGTAATGTGGCAGGACCTGCGCTAAAGTTATGAACGCGATTCATAATAAGTATGGGTGTTTATGTGATTAAAAAGTATGGACAAGCAGTCCAGATTGTAATTTAGGTTCAAACCAAGTTGATTTTGGCGGCATTAACAAGCCATTATCCGAGACTTCTATCAATTCTTCTATGCCGGTGGGATACATGCTTACAGCCATTTGAGCTTCACCATTTTCTACCAATCGTTCGAGTTCTTCAGTACCCCGGATACCGCCGACAAAGGAAATGTTTTCATTGCGGCGGGGATCAGAAATACCCAGCATAGGATCAAGTAGAAATTCCTGAAGGCGATGAACATCCAGTTTTTCCACACTGTTGGGCTCATCAGCAATCGGCAATGTTAGCCCATACCACTGTCCATCGATATAAATAGAAATCTCACCTTTTTTAGAAGGAACGGGATCAGCATCAACCAAGAGATCAAAATTTTGTTCGAGTTCAGTTAGAAAGTGATTCGGAATTTCATGTACGATCCGATTATATGCCATGATATGCATATCAGACATCGGAAAGGCTACCGCCGGGAAAAAATTATACTCTTCTTCTCCGGTATGGGTCTCATTGTTTTCTCTCATCTTTGCAGCAGCACGGGACGCACTTTTACAGCGGTGATGTCCGTCCGCAATATAAAGCTTTGGAATGTTCTGGAAAGCTTTCTCAAAAGGTTCAGTATGCTCAACTTTCCATAGCTTATGTCGCACCTCATCCAGAGCCACATAGTTGTAAAGTGGTTCCTCCCGGGTTACCTGGTCGATGAGAGCCTGAGTCTTTTCATCATCCTTATACGTAAGCATAACGGGCTCGGCATGCGCCTGCTGCGTCAGAATGTGCCGGGTGCGGTCGTCCTCTTTAGTAGGACGAGTCAGTTCATGTTTGAGAATCACTTCATTATCGTAGTCCTCTACCGACACACAGGCAAAAACTCCTGTTTGTGTTCGTCCTTCTCGAATAAGTTGATAAATATAAACGGAAGGCTGCTGCTCCTGTTGAAGTACTCCCCCGGATAGTAACTGCTGAAGGTTTTCAGCCCCTTTTTCATATACAGCATCATCATGGGGATCCGTATTATCCGGCAGGTCAACTTCCGGCCGACTTACATGTAAAAAATTATGGGGGTTGTTTTCAGCTATGGTTTGTACTTCATCAAAAGTGATAACGTCGTAGGGAACAGAAGCAATTTCTTTTACGCGTTTTGGGTCCGGCCGCCACGCTTTAAAAGGATGTAAATGAGCCATTAGGATTTATTAAGAATTTAACAAAAATATCAGCTATCAAAGGTACTTGGTAAAAAGCAATAATTAAAGTTTCAAATCAGAATAAAATAATCTGTTTAATCAAAGGGGGGAAACAGGAGATAATACTAATCGAGAACCTTTATGCGCAGATTTTTCCATCTGACTTTGACCTCATTGCCTTCGGTTGCGGAGTGGATTTGAAGGGCGATGGATCCCGTTGCCTGACCGATTTTCTGATCTTCCAACGCTACCATTTTTTGGTCATTTAGCCAGCTGGTCACTTTATCGCCCTCTACGCGGATAACCATATGATTCCATTCCCCGGGCTTTAGTGCCTTTTCATCATCCGAACTGGGTTTTTTAAGCCATCCTCTTCCATAGGATTCATAAATTCCGCCGGTATGAGAACCTAACGGTGCTACTTCTACCTGCCAGCCCTCTATTTTGGTCCCCTCAACACTGGATCGAATGAATACGCCGCTGTTCCCATTGGCTTCTTGTTTAAAATCCAGGCTTAAAACAAAGTTTTTATAGGTTTTATCGGTTGTCAGGTAACCATATTCCTTATCAGGGCCACTTTCGCATACCAGTTCACCATCTTCGACATACCACTGCTCGGTACCGTGAATCGTCCAGCCGGATAAATCTTTACCATTGAATATAGGCTCAAATTCCTGGGCGATAGCGGGATTGGTTAAAAATAGAAAGGTGCATACCAGCAAAAAATATTTCATGCCTCTGATTAATTCATTTATTTTTAGAGTCAGATTAAGAACATTGAAGCACAATATCGAATGAATGGAATAATTACAAATTTGTTTATTCCTAATCAAAACCATCTAATCATTAAAAATGGGTAGCATATGGATCAAATGAATTTTGACGGAGATAACTTATCAGAAGATAAACAGCAGCAACTTTTATTTATGATGCTTGTTCAGCAGCATCAGCAAATAGCGATGATGGGGATGGGGAAAATTGAAAACCCAAACACCGGGGAAATAGAAAGAGAACTGAAGTCGGCAAAGTTTGCCATTGATACTTTGGTAATGTTGCAGAAGTTTACCGAAGGAAATCTTCCCAAAGAGTTGGATAATTATCTGAAAGAGACCTTGAATAATCTGCGTATGAATTATGCCGATGAGACTGAAAAAGAGGATGAAAGTGATGAAGGACAAGAAGAGTAATACCCTGGAACGGATTACTGCGGCGGGCGGGGTAGTTGTAGATACCCGTGATAAGGATTCCGATCCACAGGTATTGCTGATATATCGCAGGGGAGTATGGGATTTACCCAAGGGAAAGCTTGAGGAGGGAGAATCGATCGAGGAATGTGCCATACGCGAAGTATCTGAAGAGGTCGGTCTTGAAACCGCCCCAACCGTTGTTTCACCGCTTATACAGACCTATCACGAATATGAACGGTCGAATACCAGGTATGGAAAAACAACACATTGGTATTTGATGAAGCTTAATTCTGACAATTATAAGTTAGTGCCACAAAAAGAAGAAGGGATTGAAAAAGTAGAATGGGTTCCCCTGGAAAGAGCAAAAGAAAAAGTGGGATATGATAACTTAAAATTGGTCCTCGAAGAGTTATAAGTTATGTGACGCAGATATTAAATCCTATCTCTCGAGTATAAATAACAAAAGGCCGCTGTGAGAACAGCGGCCTTTTTCTTTTATGAAAATAATTGGTAGTAAAACTAGTTCTGTAGACGGAAAATAATAGGCAAGCTGTACTGAACACGTACCGGTTCACCACGCTGTTGTCCGGGTTTGAACTGTGCTTGTTTGACCACGCGAAGGGCTTCTTCATCAGCTCCGCCGCCAATACCGCGAACAACCTTGGGGTCTTCTACATTACCATTTTCCGTTACAATAAACTGAATGATAACACGACCTTCTATTCCAGCTCGTTTTGCCCGTTCAGGGTAGTTTATTTTTTGCTGCAGCTCGGCTAATCCACCAATCAGTTCAGGCATCTGTTCAACCGCTACAAAGAAATCCTCTTCCTCCTCTTCTTCTTCCTCGGGAGGTGGTGGCATATCCAGCGGTTCATTCATATTCATGTCGGCATCCAGGTTAATTTCCTGGTCTTCAACAATCTCGTCGTTAGGCACTTCTACCGGCACCTGTGGTTCGGGCGGGGGAGGAGGGGTTTCTTCTTGTTCTGTTTGGATGACTTCCTCCATCTCAACCACTTCCTGCTCTTCGGTGAGATCCGAATCTGGATTATTTGCGACAAATTCTACTTTCATTGCTACAATGAAAAGCAGCAATACCGCCACAAGTCCCAACTGTAGAAAGACCGTGTAATACTTCCTTAAATCGGACTCAGGTTTTTTTCTTTCTTGTATACTCATAACATCCTCCGCACTGATTCTAAGACAATTTCGTTAATGTTTGCCTAATGAAACAAATAATTATATCCAATTTCTACTTTTGTAACTTTTTTAAACAAAAAAAATTGTATAACCATTTCGTGGAGAGGTTAGAAGGGCTAAAAACAGCAAAGGCGCACTTTTTAGTGCGCCTTTGAGATACCTTGTTATTTAATGTAAAACTAGTTTTGCAGGCGGAATATAATAGGAAGACTGTACTGGACACGTACGGGCTTGCCGCGTTGACGTCCAGGCTGAAACTTCGCTTCCTTCACTACTCTCAGGGCTTCCTGATCGCATCCGCCGCCAATACCACGGATAACGTTGGGGTCTTCGACATCACCGGTTTCAGTCACAATAAACTGAATAATAACCCGCCCGTCTATTCCAGCTCGTTTTGCCCGCTCAGGATAGTTTATTTTTTGCTGCAACTCTGCTAATCCGCCAATCAGTTCGGGCATCTGTTCAACCGCTACAAAGAAATCCTCTTCCTCCTCTTCTTCCTCTGCGGGAGGTGGTGGCATATCCAGCGGCTCATCGAAATTTAAATCGGCATCCAGGTTAATTTCCTGGTCTTCAATGACCTCATCATTGGGGACCTCTACCGGTACCTGTGGTTTGGGTGGCGGTGGAGGCATTTCTTCCTGCTGAGTCTGAATCACCTCTTCCATTTGAACTACCTCCTGTTCTTGCGTCAGGTTGACATCCTGCTGAGATCCCCGGAAATCAATTTTTGTAGCGACAACAAATACGAGAAGGACGGCCAAAAGCCCAAGTTCCAAAAAAAGTGTATAGTAATTACGCAGATCTGCTTCGGCAGTTTTTCTGCTTCCTTGTTTCGACATGACAATAAGCTTTATGTTTCAGGGTTATTTTATATATAATTGCAATTTATACATTTACCCTATTAAAGCAAATAAATCAGGCATATTTTTTACGTACAACTATAGTTATTGCAAAGATAATCCAATAGAAGTTGGGAGCAGGTCCATTTGTATCAACGGCAATGCTTAGTTTTGTAATCGGAAAACTATTGGCTGGGACATTTGAACCCGTACCGGTTTGCCGCGCTGACGTCCCGGCGTAAATTCGGCTTTTTTGATAACTGCCAGCGCTGCCTCATTGCATCCGCCGCCAATACCGCGGATAACTTTTGGGTCTTCTACTTCACCGTTTTCGGTTACGATAAACTGAACCGTAACCCTTCCTTCAATGCCCGACTTTCTAGCGCGCTCCGGATATTCTACATTGTCATACAGCCACTCTTGTCCACCTTTAATTTTAGGCATCTCCTCCACAGCCATAAAGAAATCCTCTTCCTCCTCTTCTTCATCTTCGGGTGGAGGCGGCATATCCAACGGGTCATTTAGGTTCATGTCGGCATCCAGGTTAATTTCCTGGTCTTCAATAATTTCATCGTTGGGTACTTCTACCGGCACCTGTGGTTTGGGCGGGGGAGCAGGCGGTTCCTCTTGTTCTGTTTGGATGACTTCCTCCATTTCAACCACTTCCTGCTCTTCGGTGAGATTTGTGTCTTGCTGCGTGGACTGAAAATCTATTTTGGTAGCCACAATAAAAATGAGCAAAACAGCTATAACTGCAATTTGAAGGAAGATAGTATAGTATGTTCTGAGATTAGCAGTGGGTTTTTTTCGTTGATAATCCATAATATTAAGTATCTAATACTAGATAGTTAGTAATAAATAATAATAAAATATGACCATTATCAACTTTATAGGATAAAATTATTTTTTAGGGATTATTTTTTGGAGGAGGAAAACCGCAACCAAGCATCCTCCCGCATCAAAAAGGATGTCATAAAGGTCGGCATGACGGTTTAGAGCGGGAAGACTATATTGGAGAAACTCTATAAAGATTCCAAAGGAGGTTCCAATAAGAAAAATGACCCAGATACTGGTATTGCCTGAAAGGACAATATTATGATAAAGTCCGAGCAAGAGTGTCCAGCTTCCAAAGAGAAGAAAGTGGCCGATCTTGTCGTAGCTGAATAATTTGCTGTGGGAGAAAGTCTCGGCCGGCAGTAACATAAGTGCCAGCATTAGGATAGTGAGTCCTACTATAGCGGTTACTAAGAGATAGGTATTTTTAGCCAGAAAAGTGTAAAGCGCAGTAGGTTTCATATAAAATCTATTGGTTCCGGTAGATCTCTATTGGAGTCTAAATAGGTATATAGTTTCTTCTTTCCGTTTAACAGGGCTTGCGCACAACTGTATTCAGGGGAATAGTCGAGTGCCAAATAAGCTGATATTTTACCGGCGAGCACATCCCCGCTGCCGGCGCGTGCAAAATAGCGGGTATCGTAATTCGTTAAGTAGCTGTCTCCATTCTGGTTTGCGATTATACCGGGCATGCCCTTGGATAGCGTCGTAATATTATGTTCAGTTGAGAAATTACGAACCAAATCCAATCTTTGATAGTCCTTTTTTATATCCTGTTCCAGCAGTTTTGCAAGTTCACCGGGATGTGGTGTTAAAATCCACTGCTTATCCTCAAATTCTTTCCATTTCTGAGATTGCGCGAGGGCCCACAGGGCATCGGCATCTATAACTGTTTTCCGGTCATTTTGGGATAAGAAATCTATTACAAAGCGTACGGTCTCGTCCTTTCGACCCAGTCCGGGACCTAACAGAACCGCTCCCTGTTTTTCTCCGACAATTTGCCGGACATCCGGCAGGTGCGCTTTGCTGAAGTAGGTATCCGATTGCTCGCCCACCGGTTTTTTGATAATGGAAGGAAGATTATGCTCATAAACAGAGAGCAATCCACGTGGACATACTAAAATAACGGCGCCAAGTCCCTCGGCCCAGGCACTTTTAGCGGCCATG
Source organism: uncultured Balneolaceae bacterium (assembly GCA_964468695.1). GTDB lineage: Bacteria > Bacteroidota > Rhodothermia > Balneolales > Balneolaceae > Fodinibius. The sequence continues at coordinate 8,140 of CAYXVW010000114.1, forward strand.
ACAGCGGCACCGGTCAAGCCTTCCGAGCCAGCAATAATATAAAGAACACCCGCATCATATTTGTGAACTCCAAGCGACGACTGATGTTCCGGAACCCAGGATTCATCTAATAGGAAGGTATCGCAGGTGGATTTCAGCTCGTTGGGGAATGGCAATTCGCAGTAGGTGACCTGACCGGTATGTTTTGGGCCATCCTGCAAGTAAAAACCTTGCTTACGTCCTCCGAATGTAAAGGTATGATCGGCTTCAACAACCTTCC
>CAYXVW010000115.1:0-8370 GCA_964468695.1 uncultured Balneolaceae bacterium
TAATAAGTTTAAAATAACAACAAGACTTGTTTAGTCGGTAAAAAAGCTACTATGTGCCTGGAACTTGAAGTCTGCCAAGGTGTAAGCTGCAATTAATCACCATCAGGTTCCACCCAAAGTTCAATGATAACCAATTGAACCCTACATGAGTGAGTTAACAAAAGGTCGTCCCAAAGATCCCTATGTGCTGAAAAGGGAGGATATCAAAGAGCCTCCGAACACTTTACTGGGGACCGTTCGGTACCTGGGCCCGGGGTTTGTGCTTTCAGCGGCCATTGTCGGCTCCGGCGAGCTAATTGCAACCACAACACTTGGGGCAAGAGCCGGTTTTGTAACATTTTGGGTGATTATTCTAAGCTGTCTGGTTAAAGTAGCCCTTCAACTGGAGTTTGGGAAGCACGCGATCAGTAACGGCGAGACGATCATGAGCGCCTTTAACAAGCTGCCGGGATGGAAATTCAAAGATATCAACTGGACTATCTGGACATGGCTGTTCATTCAGCTTTTCAAACTGTTACAGGTCGGCGGGATTGTTGGCGGCGTGGCTATCACCATGAATATTTTTTTCCCATCGGTAAATGTCACCCTCTGGACATTTATAACGGCTATTCTGGCTTCGCTGCTTGTTTTCAGAGGCTACTATGTTTTTGTAGAGCGTTTTTCTCTCGTGATGATTGCCTTCTTCACAGTGTTCACCTTTTTGTCTGTCTATTTTTTGCAATTCACTGAATTCGCCATCTCCTGGACAGATATACAGTACGGACTTGAGTTTAATCTTCCCACTGCGATGGTAGGGGTAGCCATCGGGGCGTTTGGTCTTACGGGAGTGGGCGGGGATGAGATTATGTACTACCACTACTGGTGTATCGAAAAGGGGTATGCCTCATATACAGGACCCGTAGAAAAAACAGAAGCGTGGACAAATCGTGCAAAAGGATGGATTAAAGTGATGTATTGGGATGCGTTCTTGTCGATGATCGTGTATACCCTTGTAACGGCGGCTTTTTATATTTTGGGGGCCTCCGTACTGCATGTGCAGGATCGCATTCCCGAAGGATTTCAGATGATCGAAACGCTTTCCGGAATGTACACTGAAACGCTTGGTCCCGGGGCAAGGAATGTCTTTTTGATCTGTGCGATCGTGGTTCTGTTTTCAACACTTTTTACCGCACTCGCAAGCTGGACGAGAATTTTTTCAGATGCATTCGGGAAACTTGGGTTCCTGGATTTTCACGACATTGAACAGCGAAGAAAAGCAATTGCAATCTTTGCCTGGGTGTTCCCGATGCTTTGGGCCATCATGTTTCTTTTTGTGCAACTACCTGTGTTGATGGTGATCATCGGCGGATTTTTCACTTCTGTACTCCTTTTGATTGTGGTTTTTGCGGCAGTTCATTTCAGATATGTGCAGCTCGATGCTCGACTTACACCCGGAAGGCTATATGACATTGCCTTTTGGTTGAGTATCATAGCTATTTTATTGGCGGCCGTGTATAGCATTATCCGATTTTCTTTGTGAATTAACCTGGTTCCGGGAACAAGGCGACTATCCACAGTGAAAGCGCCGGAAAGGATATAGAGGAGCTATTTGAGCTTTGGATTAAGAAGTGGAAGCCTGTCCTTTTAGGATATGCCTGTAGATCAAACAAATAAAGTATATCAAGGTGTGACTTTCTAAAAATCGGTGCGGCTTCATTCTTGGCTTTGCGGCCTCTCAATATGCAGGGATATTATTCAGATGACGGGGTGTTGATTCAGGGAAGAGGGAAATAAAAAATGCAATTTTTATGGTATCAGGTGGGATGAGTGCCGGTATCCTGAGTATGGCATATCTGTTAAAAAAGACTATTAGGGTGCAAGCGCCACTGGATTAATCCATACAATTCAGATCAGTAATTGGACAAAGAATGAGTAAAACCCACCTCGCTTAATAATTCCGGACTAATGATTTTTCAATAACCCTAAGTTAACAGTTTGGTTAAAGTTGATGGTTATTTATGGAGCGAAAACTGAAATAGATCATAGTAAGCAAACAAATAACCATTTAATGAATATGATAAACTGGGATACAATAAAAAGAAAAGGAATAAAATGCCGAAAATTAGTTATCTCACTCAGTATAATTTTAATCAGTATAAGCTCTCAGTTATATGGACAAGATGTTAGTGGAGTTGTGACAGATGAGGCCGGTACCCCACTACCAGGAGTTAACATACTTGTTAAAGGTACAAATATAGGGACTTCATCAGGTGCGGAAGGGGAGTTTGAGTTAACAGTACCGTCGCTGCAGGATACATTGGTATTCTCATTTATTGGGTACGGGAAGCAAGAAGTACCAATTAATGGGCGGTCAGAAATTAAGGTACAGATGCAGTCAGAAGCTATATCCAGCAAAGAATTGATAGTTGTTGGGTATGGTACCCAAAGAGAAGAAAATCTTGTTGGTTCAATCGGTAAAGCGGACGTTGAGGATATTTCAACTCGTCCCTCTGCAGATATAGCAAGTTCTTTGCAGGGAGCTATACCTGGTTTAAATATCAGATCGTCATCGGGTGGCGATCCATCAGAAACTCCCGAAATTAATATTCGCGGTTTTAACTCGATTAACGGCGGAGAACCTCTTGTATTAGTTGATGGAATAGAGGAAGACCTTGCGAATGTTAACCCCAATGATATAGAAAGCGTAACCGTCTTAAAAGATGCTCAATCGGCAGCTATTTATGGTGCGCGAGGTTCTTTCGGGGTAGTTTTAGTGACTACGAAAACGGGTAGAGAAGGGGAATTTGAGGTTGAATATTCCAACAATGTCGGCTTTACAACAAATACTGCCCGAACGGATTTTGTGACTGATCCTTATACGTATGCTCAATGGGCGGATGGTGCCATTGGTAACTATCACAGTGGTTGTTATGTCTGTTATGAGGATGAGGATTGGGAGATTGCCAGACAGGTAGGCAATGGTGAAAGAGAACCTTTTTATGAGGAACAACCGGATGGGACCTATAAATTCTATGAAAATAATGATTACTATGACATCCTGTTTAAGGACCGGCGGCCGCACATAATGCATAATATATCCGTCTCCGGTGGATCTGATAAACTAACCGGAGTTGTATCAGGGAGGATATATGAAAGGGATAAAATTCAAAATATCCAGGACGCTGAAATGAGGCGATATAACCTTCAGCTTAACTTAACTGCTACTCCCTACGATTGGTTGGAAATATCTGCTATCAGCAAGTTCAGTAGTAGGTATGATGAACAATATGCGGGGACTAAAAACGGTTGGGGTGGAGCTTTTGGGGTTAGTAAATGGCGCGACCTTTTTCCCAATTATCCAGCGTTTGTAGATGGTTATGGTGTAAGTGTGGGACGAACCAGAAATGGTTATGTAGGCCGTTTGGGTGCATTAAAAGAAGGAGCGGCTCATCGCCAATGGCAGTATGAAAAACAGACGAATACGTTAAAAGCCCAGGTAAATCCGGTTGATGCATTAGAGCTTAATATGGACTATAGCTATAGCATTGACAGAACCGATCGTACATTTTCGTACACCCCATTTAGTTATTTGTCAGGTAATGAACTAGAGCTAGTAGAAAATGCAGGTCTCAATCGTCATAATGAGTATCGTTGGAAGGATTATTATAAAGCCTTAAATATTTATGGAACGTATACTCAAGATGTGGCAGACAAGCATAATTTTAAGTTAATGCTTGGTTTTAATCAGGAGGTGTTCGATCGCGATAGAGTGGGACTCAGGATTGAGGAGTTGCTTACCAGAGATAAGGCTAACATTTCATTTGGGACTGAAATGCTAGATATGTCAGGTTCTACCTTGGAATGGGCTCTGCAAGGCTATTTTGGCCGTTTTAATTACGATTATGATGGTAAGTATTTATTGGAAGTTAATACCCGTTATGATGGATCATCTCGTTTTCCGGAGGATAACCGGTGGGGACTATTTCCGTCAGTGGGTGTAGGCTGGCAAGTAAGTAATGAAAATTTTTGGACGTCTTCTGTAGAGAATATTATATCCTCATTAAAGTTGAGGGCTTCATACGGAAAGCTTGGAAATCAAAATGTGGATGTAAATACGTTCCGGCAACTCATAGGGATGGGTAAGAAGTCCTGGTTAGTTGATGGGCAGGAAGTCAATTATGCCAGTGCGCCGGAACCCCTTCCGGCAAATATTGGATGGGAAACCATCACATCCACGAACATAGGCGTTGATATGGGCTTTGTTGACGATAAGTTAACGACTTCTCTTGATCTGTATGAACGCAATACTAGTGATATGTATCTGCCGGGGCAGCCACTTCCCGCGGTGTTTGGCGCTTCAGAGCCTCGAAGAAACTATGCATCTATGCGGAATAGAGGTTTTGAATTGACAGTTGGTTATAATGACCAGTTTAATGTAATGGGCTCCGCTCTTTCTTTTAATATCGAAGCCAATGTTTCAAATAATGAGGGCGTAATTACAAAATTTGATAACCCAAATGGATTATTAAGCACCTTTTGGGAAGGACAGGAAGTTGGTGAAATCTGGGGTTATCGCATTGATGGCCAATTTCAATCAGATGAAGAAGCAGCAGCATTTCAAAATGAATATGGCCGAGAGAATTTGGTTGAGGTTTACAGAGGGATTCTTGACTACGGATCAAATTCGGATTGGAATTACCTGAGAGGAGGAGACCTCAAATATGTAGATGTGGATGGAGATGGTGAAATTAACAATGGTGATAACACCTTGGAAGATCCCGGAGATTTACAGCGCATTGGAAACGCGATGCCCCAGTTCCCTTTTGGCTTTAACATTAATGCAAACTGGAAAAATATTGATGTGTCTGTTATCGGGCAAGGAGTTGCAAAACAGCATTGGTACCCGTCAGGTCCATTATATTGGGCTACCTTTCACAGGCCGTACGTCTCTTTTATTAGAAAAGATATTCTAGACAAAGTGTGGGATCCAGAACATCCGAATGATCCCGAAAGAATTTATCCCCAACGACAAAGAGCATATAATGCTCTAAATTCAGGTCGCATGTCGGGTAATGTTAATGACCACTATTTAACTAACATAGGATATCTCAGAATAAAGAATCTGACTGTTGGCTACACCCTTCCGTCAAGCATGACTCAAAAAGTCAATCTCAAAAGGGTAAGAGTTTTCTTTAGCGGTGAAAATTTATTCACCTGGACTTTCGGAGGGTTAACTGAATACCTGGATCCTGAAGAAGTTGGTGCACATGTAAGTTATTCAAATCCAAATAGTGTCAGTGCAAAGCCTGCCACCAATACGCAACTATATCCTATGGGTAAAACGTATTCGGCAGGTTTGGAAGTTAGTCTCTAATACACGTCATCGATCCCAAAATAGATACATCGACTAATTTTATAAATAATTTTCTAAAAAAATAGATATAACAATGAGTAGGATAATACAAATATCAACAATAGTAATGTTGTTCCTAGTAACGGCAAGCTGCCAAGATTTACTCAATCAGCCTCCAGACGATGCTGTAACGTCAGAGGAGTTTTTCAATACGGGTAATGATTTAAGAGTTTATACCAATGATTTATATGATGTGTTGCCTACGAAGTCGGTCTATATGGACGACGCCAGTTCTGACAATATTTTGGGAGTAAGTGCCTCTGCCAGGGTTGAAGGGTCGCGTACGGTACCAACAAACAGGGGGAGCGGAGGTTGGTCTTGGGATAACCTAAGAAAAATAAACTACTTCCTTGAAAATTATAATAGGGTAGACGATGCGGAAGCCAAGGCCAAATACTCCGGCATAGCCAGATTTTTCAGAGCTTATTTTTATTTCGAGAAAGTGAAACGATTTGGAGATGTGCCCTGGTATAGTGAGGTGATAGATGCTGATGATGAAGAATTGTTGAATAAAGCACGGGACCCAAGGACATTGGTAATGGATTCCGTTCTTGCCGATATAAATTATGCGGTCGACAATATTCCAGCCGAAAAACAGCTAAATCAGGTTACAAAGTATACGGCACTTATTTTAAAAGCTCGCATTAGTTTGTTTGAAGGGACCTTTAGGAAATATCATGATTTGGAAAACCATAGTAAGTTTTTAGAAGAGGCAGTTTCAGCTGCTGAAGAACTCATCAATTCCGGGGCTTATACGCTATATACCAACGGAGGTCCGGACCAGGCTTATCTGGATCTGTTCGCGAGAAATAATCAAGATATGACAGAGACCATTTTAGCGGTGGGCTATGAATTTGGCAAAAGAACGCATGATTTAGCCTATAGGATGACTGCGCCAACCCAGGGCAGATGGGGACTCGCAAAAGATCTTGTGAATAGTTATCTCATGGCTGATGGCACTCCGTTTACTGAACAAAATGGATATGAAACCATGGGTTTCTATGAGGAGATGCAGAATCGGGATCCAAGATTGACCCAAACTACAGCAGGACCTGATTATTCGACCTATGGTTCGGATCAACGCGAACCCGTGAATTTAGATATAACCAGGACCGGATACAGGGTAATAAAAGCGTTGCCTCCAAAAGGACCGCAATGGGGTTCGGGTGGATCTTACAACGATGTTATACTTTTCCGTTATGCTGAAGCGCTCTTGATTTATGCTGAAGCAAAAGCAGAACTGGGAACACTCACCCAGGGTGATCTGGATATGTCAATTAATAAATTACGAGATCGAGTCGGTATGCCGCACTTAAATATGGCAGATGCTAATGCTAACCCCGATCCCTATCAGGAAGCCATGTATGAGAATGTTGAGCAAGGAGCTAACAAAGGAGTAATTCTGGAGGTTCGCCGTGAACGAAGAGTTGAGATGGTGAATGAAGGTCTTCGGTGGGATGACTTAATGAGATGGAAAGAAGGAAATATAGTTGAAGACCCTATAACCGGCATATACTTCTCCGGTTTGGGAACCCACGACTTTAATAACGATGGCAATGCTGATGTATATGTGCATGATGGAGATAACTCTGGAGCACCTGATGAAGTAACCGCAACGATAAATATTAATGAACGGCCACTGACAAATGGTACATCAGGAAACTTACAACTGTTTCCGGGAGGGACATTTGAGGAGCCCAAGGATTACTACTATCCGATACCGAAAGAAGATTTAAATTTAAACGAAAATTTAGAACAAAACCCAGGTTGGTAGAAACCGATTCAATCCCATGTCATGATGTTTTTTACAAACTATAGCATGGCATGGGTTCCTTTCTGCAAGCATTCATTAACTATTAACTCGGAAAAAGATCATTTTAAATGAGAAAGATAAATAAGCAACTGTTAGCTATAGCAATTACAATGCTATTTTTTGGGCCTGGTTCAGCTTTGTCTCAAGAGATGGCGACTGGAATAGTTTTTCATGACGAAAACAAAAATGGACAGCATGATTCTTCAGAAAAAAGGTTGGCGGATGTCTCTGTATCTAATGGGCAGGAGGTTGTGTTAACCGATAAGCAGGGACGTTATGAACTCCCCACAGATGATGATACTATTATCTTTGTTATAAAACCAGATGGCTATAAGCTGCCGGTTGATGACAAACAGCGTCCCCAATTTTACTACATCCATAAACCAGAGGGGTCACCAGATTTGGAATACAGCGGCGTATCCCCAACCGGACCACTTCCCGATTCCGTAAACCTTGGGCTAATCAAAGGTGAGCAGACCGATACTTTTGAGATGCTTGTCTTTGGAGATCCCCAACCCTACAATATGCAGGAGGTAGATTATTTTGATAGGGATATTGTAGATGAACTCGCAGATGTTGATGGCTACGAATTCGGTATTACGCTCGGTGATATTGTCGGGGATGATCTGGACCTTTTTGAGCCTTATACCAAGTCGGTTGCCCGCATAGGTCTGCCCTGGTTTAACGTGTATGGCAATCATGATATGAATTTTGATGTGGAGCGTGATTCTCTTGCTGATGAGACTTTTGAGGCAACTTTCGGTCCGCCGACTTATGCGTTTAATAAGGGGAAAGTACATTTTATTGTTCTCGATGATGTCATATATCCTCGAAAAGATGGGGCGTCTGGTTATATTGGCGGCTTAACCGATAAGCAACTCTCATTTATCGAAAACGATCTCAAGCATGTCCCCACTGATCACTTAATTGTGCTCGCTTTTCATATTCCTTTAAGTGTACCTCGATGGAGAGGATTAGAGGAGTATTTTAGAGTAGAAGATCGCCAAAAGCTTTTTGATCTGCTTTCGGATTATTCTCAAACACTTTCGCTTTCTGCCCATACCCATGTACAGCGACTGCAATTTTTAGATGAGGAGCAGGGATGGAAAGGAGAAAATCCACATCTGCTTTATAATGTTGGAACGACCAGCGGTGATTGGTGGTC
>CAYXVW010000116.1:0-8330 GCA_964468695.1 uncultured Balneolaceae bacterium
AGTTAACAATGGCTATATAGATCAGGCAGTCGTGATCGGTTATAAACGAAAGTTTTGCTCAGCTTTAATTGTGCCTAATTATGAGAATGTAGAAAAACGGCTGAAAAGTAAGGGTAAATCAGTATCCGATGAACCTAATAATGATGAGAATGTCAGAAAGCTCATCCAAAATGAAGTTGACAAGGTGAACAAAGAACTCTCACCCTGGGAAACCGTCAAAAAGTTTGTGATTCTAAAAGAGCCTTTTACGATTGAATCGGGTGAGTTGACTCCGACTATGAAGACGAAGCGTCCGGTCATCAATGAACGCTATGAGGAAGAGATCAATTCAATGTATGAAGAGGCGGAAGACGTACAGGAGTAGTCGGTATTAAAATTTTTAATGTGAACTTATAAGAAAATTATTCATGAGTACATCAAAGTATGCTATTCAAAAGGTTGCAGTACTAGGTTCGGGAACGATGGGAAGCCAGATTGCCGCGCACTGCATAAATGCGGGACTTGACGTTTGGCTACTCGACCTGAAAGATGAGGAGAGCGATAATCCCAATCAACAGGTCATTGATAACATCAAGAAGCTTAAAGAAATGAATCCCTCTCCGCTGGGATTGCCTGAATATGCCGACCGTATTAAAGCAGGGAATTTTACGGATGATTTGGACGTATTGGGAGAAGTAGACTGGGTCTGTGAAGCCATTATAGAAAAAATGGATATAAAAAAGCAGATGATGAGTGATATCGAGGAGGTTCGGAAGAAAGGAACCATTGTTAGTTCCAACACATCAGGGCTGCCAATTGGTAAAATAAGCGAAGACTGTTCGGAAGAATTTAAGCAGCATTTTCTGGGGATTCATTTTTTTAATCCCCCTCGGTTTATGAAGCTGTTGGAAGTTATTCCCACAGAATCAACGACCGATGAAGTTACGGAGTATATGTCCCGTTTTTGCGAACGGGATTTGGGCAAGGGAGTTGTACAATGTAAGGATACGCCCAATTTTATTGCCAATCGCATCGGTATCTTTTCCATGGCTAACATAATGCCATATTTCTTTGAGGGCAGTTTTCGTGCTGAGGAAATTGATTACCTACTGGGAACACTTACCGGCTATTCAAAAGCGGCTACCTTTCGTACGGCCGATATGTCCGGTCTGGATGTGATACATCATGTGGCATCAAATTTGTATCCGGCTATTCCGGACGATGAACGGCGCGAGGTGTTTGATTTGCCCGATACTTTTGAGCAAATGGTGGAGGAAGGAAAACACGGTAATAAAGCGGGGGAAGGATTTTATAAAAAGGTGAAAACTGAGTCGGGTAAAGAGTATAAAGTCATTAATCCCGAAACAGGCGAATATGAATCCCAAATAGATCCGGAGTTTGAGATTGCTTCCGAAGCTGAAGAGAATTTTGATTCACCTGAAGAGCGCCTTCGCTTTTTGGTTAATCAGGAGGATGAAACAGGACCGTTTTTGTGGGAAATCCACTGTGATCTATTACTGTATGCCGCGAATCGAATTCCCGAAATAACGGATTCTGTTGAAGCCATAGACCGGGCCATGAAATGGGGCTTTAACTGGGAGCTGGGTCCGTTTGAACGATGGGATGCCATTGGCGTTAAAGAATCGGTGGAGCGGATGCAGGATGAGGGATTAGAGGTTCCGGAGTCGGTACTCGATATGATTGAAAGCGGACGCCATCAGTTTTATAACTATGAACAGGGAACCGTTTACAATTTAGCAACGGGTGAAGCGCAGGAACTTAGTCCACCGGCTGAAGGAGCTATTCAGGTTTCCGCACTGAAATCTAATGATAAAGAGGTCTTTGGTAACGAGAGCGCCGGATTATACGATCTGGGAGAGGGAATCGCCTTGTTTGAATTTCGAACCCGAAAATATACGCTCGGTTTTGAGCTCGTGCAATCGCTCGATAAAGCGTGTGATATCGTCGAAGATCAATTTGATGCACTGGTCATTAGCCACGATGGGGATAACTTCACTTACGGAGCTAACCTAATGGAGGCAATGCAGACGTGGCAGCAGGGAGATAAAGAACGCGTGCGTAAAGCGGCAAAGAACTTTCAGGATGTGGCTGTTGGATTGCGATATCGTCCATTCCCCGTAGTTGCTGCACCTTTCGGTCGGTCATTGGGGGGCGGAGTTGAATTTATTCTCCATGCGGATAAGGTCGTTACACATCATGAGCTATATGCCGGATTGGTGGAAGTGGGGGTAGGGTTACTTCCGGCCGGTGGCGGGACCAAAGAGATGGTCTATCGTACGATGCAACAGCTGCTGGAAGATGAGCAGACCGATCCCATGCCGAATATCAAAGAGAAATTTAAGACCATTGGTATGGCCAAGGTCTCTGACGGAGCACCCAAAGCTAAAAAAATGGGGTATTTACGTGACTCGGATCAGATGATTATGAACCGTGATCTGCTTATTGCCAATGCCAAGGCGGAAGCCCGTCGTATAGCTGATGCCGGATATTATCCGCCGGTTAAGCCTCAAATAAAAGTACTCGGGAAACAGGCACTCAGTTCTTTGAAAATGATGCTCTATATCATGCATGAGGCTAATTTTATCACAGATTATGATAAAGTAGTGGCAGAAAAGGTAGCTTATGTGATGAGCGGAGGAGACCTGAGCGAGCCGCAGGAGGTGCCAGAAGATTATATCTTGCAACTCGAACGCGAAGCCTTTATGGAACTGCTTGAGGATGAACGAACCCAGGCCCGAATTGAACACATGCTGAAGAAGGGCAAACCACTTAGAAACTAGCTAACTGTTATTGGTTATTAGGAAAATGGGACAGGAAAAAGAACTAAATTCTTTTGAGGATTTGAAGGTATGGAAGTATGCCCGAAAAATTCAAAGAAAAGTTTCAGAACTCGTTAAAGTATTTCCAAAAGAAGAACAATATCGGTTAACAGACCAAATGATTCGAGCGTCCAGATCAGTTGCCAGAAACATAGCAGAAGGATATGGAAGATATCATTATCAGGAAAATATCCAATTCTGTCGCCAATCAAGAGGGTCATTAACTGAACTAATGAATGATTTTATAACGGCACACGAAGAAGGTTATATTGAGAAAGAAGAGCTTAAGAAATTGAGAGAAGAAATTAGCGACTGTCAAAAATTGCTAAATGGATATATCAGATATTTAAAGAAAGCCAAGAAAGATTCGATGAGTAAGGAAAATGAAACGGTTTATGAATCTCTTCCAAATAACTTATAACTACTAACAAATAACAACATGAATGATGCCGTAATAGTTGCTGCTGCACGAACACCGACTGGGAAAGCAAATAAAGGTTCACTGCGTTTCACTCCGCCGGATACATTAGGGGGAGAAGTGATAAAAAACCTCTTGGAACGAGCACCGAGTCTCCAGCCTGACATGGTGGATGACGTTATTTTAGGATGTGCTTTTCCTGAGGCGGCTCAGGGATTGAATATTGCTCGTCAGTGTGCAGCGCTCGGGGGACTTCCACCTTCGGTTCCCGCTGCTACTATGAATCGATTCTGTTCATCCGGATTACAAACGATTGCTCAGGCCGCTGAACGCATTATGGTTGGCGGTGCTGATGTGATTATTGCCGGTGGAGTAGAGTCGATGTCGCTGGTACCTATGGGCGGTTATGTGTCGCGATTAAACCCTGAATTAGTAGACGATTATCCCGAAATCTACATAAATATGGGTTTAACGGCTGAAAATGTAGCAGAGAAATATGACGTAAGTCGTGAAGATCAGGATGCTTTTGCGTATCGCAGTCACCAGCGGGCTTTAAAAGCATGGGACGAAGGGTATTTTGATGACCAGATTGTACCTATTCAGGTTAAGGAGAAAAAGGTTACAGCCGGTGGTGAAGTTGAGGAGCAAGAATTTTTATTTGATACCGATGAAGGTCCGCGGCGCGATACTTCAAAAGAGATTCTGGCAAAGTTAAATCCTGCTTTTAAACAAGGCGGGACCGTTACCGCTGGAAATGCATCCCAGATGAATGATGCCGCTGCAGCTGTAATTGTAATGAGCCGTGAAAAAGCCGATGAGCTGGGACTACAGCCCATTGCCAAATATCATGGCTTTTCGGTAGCTGGCGTACCGCCCGAAATTATGGGAATCGGTCCGGTAGAAGCGATTCCAAAAGTACTTAAACAGACCGGATTTGATTTGAAGAATATCGATCTGATTGAACTTAACGAGGCTTTTGCAGCACAGTCGCTGGCTGTAATTCGCGAGCTTGATCTGGATGAAGATATTGTCAATATCAACGGTGGTGCCATTGCTATGGGACATCCACTCGGATGCACCGGCGCGAAACTAACTACACAAATCCTGCACGATCTCCAGCGCCTGGATAAGCAGTTCGGTATGGTAACCATGTGTGTAGGTGGTGGTATGGGGGCTGCCGGCATTTTTGAAAACCTGAAATAAATATAATATAAAGCAGCGAGCACAAGCTAATTGTTGAACAGCTCTTGTTGTTTGGACGGATAAACAACCCGTTTATCTTCCAGGATTTGTGCCATATCCCTCAGAGAGTGTTTTTCAAGTTGTCCGGGCCCTAAAATGTGTTTGACAGGAATCTCTCTTGCCACAAGAGCATCCGCGATGAGCTGTCGATGACACTGCCAGTAAACGGCCTCGGCACACATCAGAGCGTATTTTGTACTCTTGGAAAGTTCGGCCAGTTCGTTAATTATTTTCTGGACTTCAGTGGTATTGACATAATCCGCATATGCTTGGAAACCGTCGCTCTTCCAGGCGCTATTTTTACTGTTTTTCTTCGGTTTCCCACGTCGTCCGCCCAGTATTTCCATATGCCGGTAGCTGATGTCAACCTCTTGCAGGGATTGTTCCAGGTTTCCCTCGTTAAATTGGGGATGTCTGCGTGAACCGGGAAAACGGCGGACATCAATCAAAAGTTGGATATTATTTTCTGTTAAAAGAGTAATAAACTCCTCAATCTTGCGCGTGGAGTGACCAATGGTATAAACAGTATTCATAATAGATGTTTAGCAAAATTGAATCTGATTACCATTGGTCAAAATACTAAATTGAATCAAATATTTTTTAAATAGGATATAGGATTATGTTTACTGAAGATACGTTAGCCGGAGAAACCATTTTAATTACCGGCGGTGGAAGCGGACTGGGATTGGCTATGGCTAAAAAGTTTGCTTCACTGGGCAGCAATATTGCTATTTGTGGCCGGACAGAGGAAAAGCTCCAAAAAGCAGTTTCAAAAATTGAAGACGCCGGGAGTAATAGTTCAGTGAAATATTACGTGGCAGATGTCCGGGATTATGATCGTATCGAAGAGATGATTGGAGAAATTATATCCGACTTTGGAGCGATGACCGGCCTTGTCAACAATGCGGCGGGTAATTTTTTATCGGCCTCCGAAGATTTGAGTCCCGGTGGATTTAAAGCTGTGGTCGATATTGTCTTGCACGGATCTTTCAATTGCACTCATGTCTTTGGCAATTACCTTATTGATGTGGGGATGGAGGGCAATATTTTGAATATGGTTACCACCTATTCCGAATCTACCGGCTCGGCATTTGTGTTGCCTTCGGCCTGTGGAAAGGCGGGAGTCCTTACGATGACCCGTTCATTAGCTTATGAGTGGGCCACCTATGGTATCCGTTTGAATGCCATAGCACCGGGCCCTTTCCCAACCAAGGGTGCCTGGGAGCGCTTGGTTCCGGATAAAAGCGCAGAAGAGAGGTTTCTGTCTAAGATTCCGGCCGGCCGTTATGGTGACAAAGAAGAGTTAGCGAACCTTGCTACTTTCTTAATGTCGGATATGGCTCCTTATATTACGGGAGAATGTGTGGTCATTGACGGCGGGGAGCGGCTCTCGGCAGGACAGTTTAACTTTATTGATAAGCTGGGTTCGCGAGAAGAATTGAAAGCTTTCTTTAAAAAGATGCATCAGAAGGGCGATTAACAGTTTTACAGTGAACAGTAGACAGTGATCCAGTAAGAAGTATTGAATAGAACGCGGACTTCTCGGTTAGGGCAGAGGAATATAGATTTAAAAAACAGCGGTAATCTGCTCAATCTGTGTAATCAGTATTCTATCTTCTGCGCAGCCGTTTGTCAATTTTATCCAGTGTTTTGGTAAGCTCCATTAAATGATAGCCGTTATAGATGGTAGGACGTTTCAGTTGAATCGATTTAATAAACTCCAGTGCTGAAAGTTCTGCAGATTTTGAGGCGTCAAATGATTGGGTATTAAAGAAAAGATGCTCTCCTTCTTTTTTTTGTCCCAGTCGTACTGATTGTTCTAATACATTACAGTCAGATATAAAATTATTATCAGCAATAATTCGGTGGTGCGAATCTGTTAAAGCAGTCCCGCTCACATAAATATTGGCCGTTGCCCCACTGTCAAAACGAAGGAAAAGGTGCATCAGATGGGTGTCTGCACTACCTAATTCTACTGTTTTAAGATCTATATAATGGACCGTACCCTTAATCCACCGGAGGCAAAAAGCGAGCTCATCAATCCATAAAAATTTAAAGTCTGAATCTGATTCGAGCCGCTGGTTGTAATTAAGTTCTCGTACAATCTGTATAAAAGTCGGCTTGGTAATCTTTTTTGCCGTCCATTTTGATGCAGGAGCCAGAGAAGGCCAGTGGGAGAACTGAAGTAAAACATTAGCTTCTTCAGACGCATAGTAAATTTTTTCAACGATATCGGAGTCAGTTGGAAGGGGCCCTACGAGGAAGGTATGTAAACCCAATTTTACCGCCTTTAATAGATGATCAAGCCGATCCTCAGATTGGTCGACCAGAATACAAGCATCTACGGGATGGACATTTTTAACAGAAGGGGCAATGGTTACTTCAGAAACGGATTGGTGGGTTCGTAAATGATTTTCCCAAGCAACCGCACGTTCAGCGGGTCCAACAATTCCTATTTTCATATATGAATGCTTAATAAGTATTAGCTAAGTCATAATTATGAAATAGGAATCTAATTTCAAAACATATAATTCAGCATTGGCCATCTTAGAACTTAATCTGGCATTACAAACATAAGAACCAAATAAATTAATAGCGGAAATCCACTTAAAAAGGTGGCAACTACAAATAGTATTCGCACGATAGTAGGATCCCAGCCTAAATATTCGGCAATTCCTCCACAAACGCCGGAGATCATTTTATCGCTGTGAGATTTTCTTAACCGAGCACCCATAACTTTAGCTGTTTAATTAATTTTTTGTTTTGCTTTGTGTTACGAAAATATGAAACAGATGTTTCATATTATTTGATGTTTAAATAAAAAGAGAATCCAAAGTAATAAAAAGGAAAAAGAAAGGAAGTGTAAATAAGGTAGGGAGGGGAATTATCAAAAAGGTAAAGCATACATCCTATTTGAATAATAAACACTAACCCCAGGAAAAGGGTTAGTTTGCGTAAGTGAGCGGTGCGGGAAGGATATATAAACTTAACGGGAAGAAAAGTTGTAACAGCAAAGATCAGGAGAATAGCTGAGGCAAAGAGAGTGGGTAATTGCAGCAGGAAAATATAAAACACTACAATATTCCAATAGGAGGGAAAGCCCAGAAAAAAATGATTGTCAGTCTTCGCCTGTGTATTTGAGAAACCAAAGGCACTTGCGATTGCACAGATCAGCAGTACCCAAAAGGGAATCTGCATAGTGGCGTAGATCCACAGGAGGGGAGCCACCGTCCAGGTGAGGAAATCAACAATATTATCCATCAGGGCGCCGTCGATTTTAGCAGCGTGTTGCTTCGTTCCGGCGGCGCGTGCCAATGCGCCATCCACCGAATCAATAACCGCGGCTGCAGCCAAAGCCCATAGCGCTTCCTGATAATATCCATCATATATCAGTATGAGGGACCATAATCCAACGGCGGCTCCTGAGGCCGTAAGCAAATGGACGCTGTAAGCCGCTAACTTCCTCACAGATTGAAAATTAAGCTGTTAGAATTTTCTTTGATTACTGCTATAATATAGAAAAAGCGGAACCTATGAAGCTCCGCTTTTAATTACAAATAAGTTCAGCGAGAAATCAAAAACTTATACAGTAAATTCTATGACAATTTTTAAAGTTGGGAAATAAATTTGGCATGCAATTACTAAAAAAGCGGGACTGATTAAGTCCCGCTTTGAAAAATAACAATAGTACTAATTCATGCACCTGACTTATCACTCGTAAGTGTTTATCACCATACTATCCAAGTTATTATTGGCAGGCTGTATGTTTTCAGGATCTTCACCAGATAATTCCTGGGATGTATTATCATTTCCTTGAATTCTAAAGATAATAGGCAAAGAATATTGTACCC
>CAYXVW010000117.1:0-8252 GCA_964468695.1 uncultured Balneolaceae bacterium
AAAGGGAGCACAACGGATTGTGTTCAGACTTAATTAAGGGAATAAAAAAATCCTGGGAAATGATAGAAAAGATTAGTTGATTTGTGACAAAAAAATTAGCCGTCAGATTACTTCAAAGGTCTGACGGCTAAACTAAAAAAGTTAGTTTTAGTGTTCTTACATCTTATACTTCTTCGCCTGCGAGGGTAGCTTTTACATAGTTCCGACGCATTTCGGCAATAGCAGAGATGGAAATTCCTTTAGGACAAACCGCTTCACATTCTGCGAAGTTGGAACAATCTCCAAAACCCTCTTCCTCCATTTGCTCAACCATGGCTACCGTTCGCTTTTTCCGCTCGGGTTCACCTTGCGGCAATCGGTTTAAGTGCGATAGCTTCGCCCCGGTAAACAGAGAAGCAGAAGAATTCGGACAGGCTGCCACACAAGCACCGCATCCAATACAAGTAGCATAATCAAAGGCAGTATCTGCTACTGACTTGTCAATGGGAATGGAATTGGCATCGGGTGCCGAACCGGTCTTGACTGATACATATCCACCAGCTTCAATAATGCGGTCGAAAGCACTGCGATCAACGACCAAATCTTTAATAACCGGAAAAGCCTGTGCCCGGAAAGGTTCCACAACAATAGTATCGCCATCGCTATAGTTACGCATGTGCAACTGACAGGTACAGGTAAGTGCCTTGGGACCGTGTGCCCGGCCGTTAATCATGAGATTACAGGAACCACAAATACCTTCCCGGCAATCATAGTCGAACTCGATAGGCTCTTCCTTACCTTCGGCGACAATCTGTTCATTTAGTACGTCAAGCATTTCTAAAAATGACATATGCTCATTGACGTTATTAACGGTGTAATCAACCAATTTACCGGGCTCATCGGGACCCGCCTGTCGCCAGATTTTTAAGTGGATGGTAAATGTATCAGCCATAATTAATTATTTTACCTAAAATTAGAACACAGATAATAGTGCTTTACTAATCTGTTGAGTCAGTTCTAATTGTGTTCTATTTATAACTTCGTTGCTTCAATTCTACAAATTCAAATTCTAAATTTTCTTTATGGAGCTGTTCCTGGAGCTCTCCGTTAACATCTTTGAACTCCCAGGCAGCCACATAGGAATACTCCTCATCGTTTCGCAGGGCTTCCCCTTCTTCTGTTTGGTGTTCCTCCCTAAGGTGACAGCCCGCCGATTCATCACGATGAAGCGCATCTTCCGCCATCAGTTCACCAAGCTCAAGGAAATCGGCTACGCGACCTGCAAACTCCAGGTATTTATTATAATTAGCTGCCTCTCCCGGCACGCGGACATTCTGCCAAAAGTCTTCACGCAGTGAACGTATCTCTTTGATGGCTTTTTTCAGCCCTTCCTCACTACGGGAAATTCCAACTTTATCCCACATTATTTGTCCGAGTTCACGGTGATATTCAATCACACTCTTATCTCCCTGAACATTTAACAGCTTGTCAATGTGTCCCTGTGCATTTTGGGCGGCTTCATCAAAAGCTTCATGTTTTGTATCAACTTCTCCTAATTCAGTATCGGCAATATAATTACCAACAGTGTATGGGATAATAAAATAACCGTCAGAAAGTCCCTGCATAAGAGCACTTGCTCCCAGTCGATTGGCCCCATGATCAGAGAAATTAGCCTCTCCGGCTACAAAAAGTCCGGGAATGGTACTCATCAGATTATAGTCCACCCATAGGCCGCCCATCGTATAATGCACTGCAGGGAAAATCCGCATCGGCTCTTCATAAGGATTATCGCCTGTAATATTTTCATACATCTCAAAAAGATTACCATATTTCTCGGATATGCTCTGGCGGCCTTCCCGCTCAATAGCATCCCGAAAATCCAGATAAACGGCACGTCCCGTGGGGCCAACGCCCATCCCTTCATCACAAACGATTTTGGCATTTCGAGAAGCGACATCACGCGGTACCAAATTACCAAAAGCCGGGTATTTTTCTTCCAGATAATAATAGCGTTCTTCATCAGGAATATCGTTGGGATGTCGATCATCCCCTTTCTTTTCCGGAACCCAGACACGTCCGTCATTACGCAGACTCTCACTCATTAAGGTGAGTTTCGACTGATAATCCCCGGATACCGGTATACAAGTCGGATGGATTTGTACATAGCAGGGATTAGCAAAGGCAGCTCCCCGTTTATGACAGCGCCATGCCGCAGTAACATTTGAATTCTTCGCATTAGTAGAGAGATAAAACGCATTTCCATATCCCCCGCTGGCCAACACAACAGCATCAGCCATCCAACGCTGAATTTCACCGGAAACCAAATCACGGGTTACAATTCCCCGCGCCTTGCCATCCACGATAACCAAATCCAGCATTTCGTGACGGGTATGCATTTCAATCTTACCTTCATGCACCTGACGCATCATCGCCTGGTAGGCCCCCAACAGCAACTGCTGACCCGTTTGGCCCCGAGCATAAAATGTTCTGGAAACCTGAGCACCTCCAAACGAACGATTAGCCAACAATCCCCCGTACTCCCGGGCAAATGGAACTCCCTGGGCTACGGCCTGATCAATAATCTCATTAGATATCTCTGCAAGGCGGTAGGTATTGGATTCACGAGAACGATAATCTCCTCCTTTTATCGTATCATAAAACAGTCTCCAAATAGTATCGCCATCATTGGGATAGTTTTTGGCTGCGTTAATTCCTCCCTGTGCTGCAATACTGTGAGCACGACGTGCAGAATCCTGAATACAAAAGCTCTTGACGTTATATCCTAACTCCGCCAGACTTGCTGCCGCAGATCCTCCGGCTAAACCGGTACCTACGACAATAATATCATGTTTACGTTTATTATTGGGAGCAACCAGTTTTATATCTTGCAAATGATTAGACCATTTTTGTTCTAATGGTCCTTCAGGTACTTTTGAGTCTAATTTCATAAGTCTAATAGTGGATTTACAAAATAATTATTGGCATTGAATAAGTGCTGCTTCACAGCCTCCGCCAAAATAGATATAAAGAGGAATAATCAGGAAGCCGACCGCCATTAAAATGGCAAATATAACACCAACAGTATAAATAAGAGCTGAATATTGATTGTGTTTCATCGTCAACGAGGTAAAGGCGCTCCAAAATCCGTGGCCTAAATGAAACCCTAACAGTATCATTACCGCCGTATACCCAAATGCATACAACGGTTCCTGAAATTTTGCAATCACCAGGTCTTTCAGATCTCTGGCCTCTTCGCCACCAGGTAAGGTAACCATATCGGTAGCTCCGAATTTGAAGGTATCAATATGAATCACCAGAAAAACCAGTAAAACAATACCGGTAAAAACCATCGATCGTGCAGCCCAGGTCTGGTGGCTGGGACCACCCTTAGTCTGATATTTTTCATAGCCCTCGGGACGTGCTTTCCGGCGGTTCCACCAAATTGAAATGCCGATATAGGCGTGCAAAAGAAAAGCAATCGCCAAACCTGCTTCAAGGATATATAAAAGCCAGCCCATACTTTCGAGTGCATAGGCTGCTTCGTTAAAGGCATGTACATCTCCAAAAATCTGGAGATTGGTGGCTAAATGGAAAATAATAAACACAATTAAGCCAACACCAGTAATACCTGTTAATATTTTTCTACCAACCTGCGATTTTAGCGCTTTCAGAATTGATGCCATCACTAATATTAATGGTTAAAAGTACCGTTTATCCGTCCATTTACACCAACGTTCGGACCTGTTACTAAGGCATAGAAGATGAGGCGAAATGGATAAAAAGGCAAGACATAGAACAACCTATATAAGATATAGATCTTATTCAGAAATATTCTAAATTGGCAGTCACGATTATTAATTGATAATTGGTTATTTGTTCATAATTTATTGTCAAGTTTCCAACGTATGTAAAACATTTCAGCATTGAAAACGGTTCAGAAAACCACCAAAACGTCTTTTCGGGAAAAAGGGTCCAAATTCATCGGCTACCTTTTTCCGGCCATTTCTATTAGCCAGTTTGAACAAAAATTAGATGAAATAAAATCAAAATATCCGGATGCAACCCATCACTGTTACGGATGGCGAATAAATCCCAACAAGATTGAAGAATTTGTGCAGGATGACGGAGAGCCGAACGGAACGGCAGGCTTCCCTATTCTTAATCAGCTGAAGTCATATAGTGTGGTTAACTGCGGCTGCATCGTTGTACGTTATTATGGCGGCACCAAATTGGGTAAATCAGGACTTATCCAAGCTTATGGATATTCAGCCAGACTATGTTTGGAAAAAGCGGATTTGCGATCTCTAATACCTACGCGTAATTTTCAAATTACCTATCCATACCATCGTCAGGCACAAATCGATCAACTAAAAAACAGTTTTGATCTGAAAGAGATTGAGGCACAATACCTGGAGGAAGTCACTCTTGATATAGCGTGTCGAACGGAAGAGGCGGAACAATTATGGAAAAAACTTACTAAACTAAAACATCAGAATATAAAAGCCGTCAAGAAGGGAAATGGTTTTGTGACATTACCTTCGAAAAAATAATTCCAATCGTATTAAACCTGATAATTTGCTGTCTACTCTGTAATTTAAATTTCACTCTATTTACCACAATAAGATCATGAAGATATATACTAAAAAGGGAGATTCAGGAGATACGTCGCTCTTCGGCGGGCAGCGTGTTTCAAAGTCAAATGAACGCATTCGTGCTTATGGTACGGTGGATGAACTCAATTCATTCGTAGGGTTAGCTGCCAGCTATGACCTTTCTGATACAGGAACGGCACTTTTGAAGAAAGTGCAGGAATTATTATTTGTTCTTGGTGCAGATTTAGCGACTCCTCCCTCCTCTAAAACACGCATTAACAGAATTTCTCAGGAAGATGTGGATTTTCTGGAAGATGCCATAGACGATATGGAAGAAGAACTTGATCCCCTGAAAAACTTTATCCTGCCTGGTGGCTCTCAACCCGGGGCTACCCTTCATGTATCTCGCACGATATGTCGACGGGCCGAACGGGCAGCCGTAGCCTGTCAGCAGACAGACGAAATTTCTGATTTAACAATCAAGTTTCTCAACCGACTGTCGGATTTTCTCTTTGTGATTGCACGATTTGAAAATAAACATGCCGGATCTCGTGAAGAAAGCTGGGAAGGCAAGAGTAATGAGTGAAAAGTATTAAGTAAGGTGGAGTTCCGTAATTATTTAGTAAAGACTAATTTTGACGAAAATGAAATATCAGGTCTGGTTAAATGAAATTCCCGAAGACATTTTAAACGATGCGGTTTGGAACTTGAAGGTTTATAGAGCGGCTCTATTTCTTTCAGATCTCTGCTGGCATGATACTCAAGCAATAATTGATATGAAATTTTTCTCATTGGCTGATCAGATATATAGATCTACAGGTTCGATAAGTGCAAATATTACAGAGGGATACTCGAGAAATTCGAATAAAGAAAAAGCGAGATTTTATGAAATTGCTTTAGGATCAGCCCGTGAAAGCAAAGATTGGTACTTTAAAAGTCGTCATATTCTGGGAAAAGAAACTGCTTTTTATCGAATAAAATTATTAACATCGATAATTAAGTTACTATTAAGCATGATTAATGAGAAAAGGGGCGCAGCAAAAGTTTCAGAGTCAAAAGTAGACTATCTTATATCGGAACTTGAAAACAAACTTTAGATCTTAGTAACAAACAACATTACTTATTACTCACTACTCGTTACTTATTACAATTACTGATAACTAATAACTGAATAATGTCATTAATGATTTCTGTCTCGGGTATCCGAGGCGTTTTTGGTACTGATTTAACACCGGAAAACTTAACCCAATTTACAGCTGCTTTTGGTCAATGGACCGGCGGTGGAAAAATTGTAGTCGGCCGAGATACCCGCGTTACGGGACAGATCTGTGAAGATATCGTCTGCGCTACCCTGCAATCGGTAGGATGTGATGTCATCAAAGTAGGTATAGCGCCTACACCCACCGTAGCAATGGGCGTGTTAAAACACCAAGCTGATGGAGCAATTATCATTTCTGCCAGCCACAATCCCGAGGAATGGAATGCCCTGAAGCTGCTTAACAGCAAAAGTGAATTTCTGGATGCCGATCAAGGTAACGACGTTATCGATATCAGCAAAGAGCAATCCTACTCCTACAAAAAATTTGATGAAATCGGTTCGGTGACAGAAGATCCAGATCTTCTGGATTATCACATCCAAAAGATACTGGACCTATCCTATATTGATCCCGATCTCATTGCCTCCAAAGATTTTTCAGTCGCTATCGATCCGGTAAATGGAACCGGAGCTGTGAGTTTGCCTAAGCTGTTGAAAGCACTGGGTGTTAAAACTATTGAAGCTATTAATGACGATCCGAGCGGACTTTTTGCCCACGTTGCTGAACCGCTGCCCGAACATTTAGGCGATATTTGTGAGCTTGTCAAAGAAAAAAATTGCGATATCGGGTTTGTTACTGATCCTGACTCCGATCGGCTAGCGATCGTTTCTGACAAGGGGAATTTATTTGGCGAAGAATATACACAGGCTGCTGCTTTCGACTTTTTGCTGGATAAGAAAAAGGGAGCCTGTGCAACGAATCTCTCGTCTTCAAGAGTTGCCGAAGATATCGCACATAAATACGAAGTACAATGCCATCGGTCATCAGTAGGAGAAATTAATGTCGTCAAAAAGATGCAGGAAGTGGATGCTGTTATCGGAGGTGAAGGAAACGGCGGGGTTATCAATCCGGACCTGCACTACGGGCGCGATGCCCTGGTTGGGATCGCAATGATCCTGCAACTGTTAGCCGAACGAGATATTACAGCTGATGAATACCGGAATTCACTCCCTGATTATGAAATACGAAAAAGCAAAATGAAGCTGGCTGATGTTGACGGAGATGCCATTCTGGATAAGGCCAAAAAAATATTCGGGGAATACAATCCGGATACAACCGATGGCGTAAAAATAGATTTTGAAAACGGGTGGGTACATCTACGTAAATCCAACACCGAACCGATTATCCGGATATATTCCGAAGGCCCGTCGGCGGAAGAAGCCCAGGAACTGGCGGATCAAGTCGTAAATGCCGTTCAATAATATTTTGTTCGCCAACTTACTTTATTATTTTAGGTTCAGGTATTTCCCTAAATCTTTATCCAATTTCTTATGATTACATCCATGACGGGCTTTGGTCGCGGCGAGGCCTCATCGGAAGGTATTTCGGTGATGGTTGAACTTAAAACAGTAAATAGCCGATATCTTGATATTTCGCTTCGATTACCGAAAATCATTCAGGAACAGGAACTGGAGTTTAAGGAGCTTCTCCAGCAATCCCTGGAGCGAGGAAAAGTCAATGTGAATATTCGAATTGACAAGGCTAATACCGGCCAGCCGGAGGTAACATTCAACAAGAAACTGGTGCGCGGTTATAAGGAAATGCTTAAAGAATTAAGCGAAGCTGCGGGCATAGATGAATCAGTTCGGCTTTCAGACTTAATGCAGTTCAATGATCTTTTTGAATCGAGAGAGGAAGATGCGGAAACGCAGCAACTAATTTGGGAGCTAACCCAGAAAGCTACCGAAAAAGCGCTAACCATGCTCATGAATATGCGCCGGCAAGAAGGAACACAGTTGGAAGAGGATCTTCTGCAGCGAATTAATGATATCGAAGAAAAGCTTGATACTGTATTAGAGATAACCAATGGCCGAGCGGAAGAAACCAGAAATCAACTACTGGAACGGATTGATGAACTCATTGAAAGCGACAAAATCGATGAAGAGCGTTTGGAAATGGAAGTCGCAGTACTGGTTGATAAAATGGATATTACCGAAGAAATCGTCCGAACCCAGTCCCATATTAAATTTTTCCGGAAGGCTGTAAAGAACGAAGAGTCTGTAGGTCGAAGACTTAACTTCTTGAGCCAGGAGATTAATCGGGAAATCAACACTATTGGCTCCAAAGCCAACGATTCCGAAATATCACAGCATATCGTACAGGCCAAGGAAAGCCTGGAGCAAATCAGGGAACAGGTACAGAACGTTGAGTAATACAACTAATCGAGACCGAGGCAAAGTTATCATCATTGTGGCGCCAAGCGGTGCCGGTAAAACGACCCTGGCAAAACGCCTGCTGAAGGAGTATCCTTCCATTAGATTTTCTGTGTCAGCTACAACACGTCCCCCGCGTGAGGGAGAAAAAAATGGAGAAGATTATTATTTCCTTACTGACGAAGAATTCAAAAAGAAAATTAATAAAGGAC
>CAYXVW010000118.1:0-8250 GCA_964468695.1 uncultured Balneolaceae bacterium
GTTCCGGATACAGTACAACCCGAATTAATTTCTAAAATTTTCGCACCAGCTTATTTTACACAGGTGTTAGGTATCGCTTTTACGCCGGCAGACTATTTTTCTGCTCAGGCAGGTATGGCCATGAAAGAGACGATTATTGCAGATACATCGCTTTCTGAAAGGTATGGTTTGGAAACAGGAGAAAGATTTCGTTTTGAGCCAGGTTATGCGGCGGCCCTGTACTTTGAGAAAGAGCTATTCAGTAATATTCGTCTTATTAGCTCGGTAGAAACTTTTACTAACCTGCAGAGTAGTATTTCAAGTACAGATGTGCACTTTTCTAATGAAATTATCGGAGAGATTAATAATTTTATGAATATGTCTTTTCAATATGTAACTATCTATGACGATGACTACTCCCGAAAAGTGCAGGTTAAACAAGTTCTGTCAGCTGGGATATCTGTAACTATTTTATAATCAGTTTCGATTATATTTCTTCAATAAATAATAAAAAAGCCCCGACACGGGGCTTTTTATTGGCATGCAGATGTATAATAATTACTAGTTTTATTCTACCTCAAATTCAATCCCCTGGGCTAATGGCAACTCGTCGCTCCAATTGATTGTATTAGTTTGTCGGCGCATATAGGCCTTCCAGGCATCTGAACCTGATTCTCGTCCTCCTCCGGTATCTTTTTCTCCACCGAAGGCTCCTCCTATTTCGGCTCCACTGGTACCGACATTCACATTTGCAATGCCACAATCGGAACCACGAGCACTTAAAAAGGTTTCTGCTTCGCGCAGGTTGAGGGTAAAAACAGAAGAGCTAAGGCCCTGTTTGACTCCATTATGTTTAGAAATAGCCTCATCGAAGTCACGGTATTTCATAAGATAAAGAATAGGTGCAAAGGTTTCTTCCTGAACGATATCCCATTCATTTTTAGCAGTGACTATTGCTGGTCGTACATAGTTGTTGCCTTCCAAGTGATTATCATCAAGTTTTTCCCCACCGTACACAACTTTTCCACCTTGTTTCTTTAATTCGTTAAGGGCGAATTGCATGCTTTTAACAGCGTCTTGGTCGATAAGCGGTCCCACCAAGGTGTCTTCATCCAGGGGGTTACCGATATTAACATCTTTATAGATTTCAACCAGACGTTCTTTAAGTTGGTCAAAAACTTCTTCATGAATAATTAATCGACGGGTAGAAGTACAGCGTTGTCCGCAGGTACCCACAGAGCCGAATGCAATAGCGCGGGCAGCCATTTCAAGATCTGCATCTTTAGAGACAATGATCGCATTATTCCCCCCCAGTTCAAGGATCGTTTTTCCGAGGCGTGCGCCCACGGTCTTGGCCACTTCCCGTCCCATCCGGATGGAACCGGTAGCGGAGATTAAGGGAATCCGCTCATCTTCGGTCATCCATTCTCCTACTTCGCGACCACCGGTAATGAGATTGAAAATCCCTTCCGGCAGATCGTTACGCTTCAGAACTTTAGCAATAATATTTTGTACGGCAATACCACAGAGAGGAGTTTTCTCAGATCCTTTCCAAATCATGACATTTCCACATATAGCTGCAATCATGGCGTTCCAGCTGTATACCGCTACCGGAAAATTAAAGGCTGAAATAATTCCGGTTATTCCCAGCGGATGCCACTGCTCGTACATCCGGTGTTTAGGACGTTCCGACTGCATTGTTTTTCCATATAGCATGCGTGACTGACCGACTGCAAAATCACAGATATCAATCATTTCCTGTACTTCACCGAGACCTTCCTGGTAAATTTTACCCATTTCATATGTCACCAGGCGCCCCAGGTCTTCTTTGTGCTCGCGCAATTCGAGCCCTATCTGACGTACAATTTCACCTCGTTTAGGAGCAGGAACCATACGCCACTCTTTAAATGCCTTCTGGGCTGTTTCAACTACTTTATCATACTCTTCCCGTGTTGTTACGGTAGTGTCAGCAATTTGGGTATCATCTATAGGAGTGTAGCTTGATAGCTTTTCTTTTGCGCCTGACCCGTAAAACTTCTGGCCGGTGCTTGTGCCCGGATTGGTGCCCTCGATGCCTAGCTTTTTTAAGAAATCCATATGGTATTACTCTTTTTTCAATTGGTTTATGATTAAGATAAGGATACTTTTTGAGTTTTGAAGCAGAAGCTCGTTATTTAAAATTGGATTTTAATCAATCTTAGTTCCCATAGAATAAAAAATGATATCAGCCTCTAATCGTCAGCAAACACTTCTCAGAAAACTAAATCGTAAGAAATATCGCTATAATGAACGCCTCTTTTTTGTGGAGGGAGATCGGGCTGTTCGACAGATTGCCGGAAATCAGGTAATATCCATTAAAGCATTGTTTTTTGATGTCTCCCAACATTATTGGACGCAGGATGAATGGCAGCCATGGGTAAAAAAGTTCGATGCCAGGAAACTGGATACAGGAATATTTCATGAGGTTACGGATACCGAAAATCCTCAGGGAGTTTTGGCATTATGTGAAATGCCGGATGAAGCTCCTATAAATGAATTGTGTGACCAAGAGGGGGTAATAATTGCTCTGGACTCTATTCAAGACCCGGGAAATGTAGGAACTATTATTCGTACGGCATCCTGGTTTGGCGCTGCAGCACTCTTATCCGGCAAGGGAACCGCCGATCTTTTTCACCCTAAGGTTGTACGAAGTACGGCAGGGGCAACGGGCACTGTCGCACACCTTAATGGGATTCTCCCGGATATTCTGCCAGATTTTGAAGAGAACGGGTGGTCCGTCATTTTACTCAATAAAAGCAGTCATTCAGTGCCCTTATCTAAGGTGCGGACTGCCGGGAAAACGATTGTTGTGGTTGGAAATGAAGCTCATGGTATTGACAACAAACTTATTCAAAAAAATCGTATACAAGCCGAAATACCGGCTTTTCATGAGCAGCCGGCTGTAGAAAGTTTGAATGCCGCTGTTGCGACATCTATAGCCCTATATAGTCTAACTATGAGTTAAAATTCGAATGGGTAAAGCTTAATGAATTAACAAATATTTAATATTGACTCTGACAGAGTGATTATATAATGTTGTAATATCAAGGGTTTGGTTTACGGGCCTTCTTTTCAATTAAAGTTATACGCTATGCCTTCGGCTAAAATGCAAAAGATATACGTTCTCGATACTTCCGTTCTCTTATATGATTCCGATGCCGTTAAAAATTTTCAGCAGAATGATATTGCTATTCCAATTACGGTATTGGAAGAGATTGATACCTTTAAAAAGGGGAATGATGTAATTAATCTACACGCCCGGGAGTTTAGTCGTTATCTGGATAAGATTTCTGATAAGAATTTATTGCAGAAATGGATTCCACTCAACGGTAAAACGCATGGAAAGCTTCGGGTGCTCAGTGATGAGAATAGTGAGGTAGATGCCGCCGAGGTATTCGGCAAAAAGAAAAATGACCATCGAATTCTGAATGCCGTGCTCAGACTGATGGAGAAAGAGTCTGAAAGGAAAGTTATTTTGGTTTCGAAAGATATTAACCTGCGTATTAAGGCCCGGGCGTTGAATATAGATGCTGAGGACTACGAGACT
Source organism: uncultured Balneolaceae bacterium (assembly GCA_964468695.1). GTDB lineage: Bacteria > Bacteroidota > Rhodothermia > Balneolales > Balneolaceae > Fodinibius. Next base: position 3,566 of record CAYXVW010000118.1, read on the forward strand.
ATTCGAATTAAGGATATCGATCATTTTTACAGAGGCAAGACGGAGATTTGCTATGATGATACCAATATCATTGATCGGTTCTATCAAAAAGAAATATTAGATATTAATGCCGTCACTTCTGAAGCACCTACCAGCAATCATTTTTATATCCTGAAAAATCATTCCAGTTCGGCCCTGGGCTACTATAATGATCAAAAAGAGATGATCGAGCTGGTTAGAAAGAAAACCGCTTATGGGGTAAAGCCTCGTAATGCTGAACAAACTTTTGCAATGCATGCCATATTGAATCCGGAAAACCTCTTGGTAACCATTACCGGAGCTGCAGGAACCGGTAAAACACTGCTGGCACTAGCAGGGGCTATGGAACAGCGCCATAATTTTCAACAGATTTATTTGGCTCGTCCTATTGTACCGCTCAGTAATAACGATATTGGTTACTTGCCGGGCGATATTAATTCAAAAATTGATCCCTATATGCAGCCGCTGTGGGATAATCTGACGTTTATTAAAAATCAATATACACAAAATAGTAAGGAGTATAAGAAAGTTGAAGAAATGGTAGAGACTGAAAAGCTGCGCATTATCCCCTTGGCATATATTCGGGGTCGCAGTTTGTCAAACATCATTTTCATTGTGGATGAGGCTCAGAATCTGACCCCACATGAGGTAATGACCATTATCACACGGGCCGGGGAGAATACCAAGATTATCTTCACCGGTGATATCTACCAGATCGATACGCCCTATTTGGATACGCAGAGCAATGGACTTTCTTTTCTGATAGATCGGATGCAGGATAATGATCTGTATGCCCATATTAACCTTGAAAAGGGCGAACGCTCCGAACTGGCGAACCTGGCAAGTAAACTGCTATAATATCCGGTTAATTAATGTGTCCCTATATGTTTCGAGGCAATCCAGCCGGTAGTCCAGGCCGATTGGAAATTATATCCCCCGGTGATGCCATCGATGTTGAGCACTTCACCGGCAAAATAGAGATTGGGTCGAAGTTTACTTTCCATGGTTCCCATATTGATTTCATCCAACGGGATACCCCCGCTGGTTACGAACTCTTCTTTGTACGTTGTTTTCCCCTGAATCTCATACTCTGCATTTGTAAGATGCTGTACCAGTTGGTGCATCTGCTCATTGGAAAGTTCGGCCCAACGCAATTGCTGATTGATTTCTGTCAGTTCCAAAAAGCGCTCCCACAGCCGGTTTGGAAGGGGGAAGCGATCTTGTTTGGTGATTTTCTTCCGGGCATTACGATTCCTAAGCTGATTTAATGCCTCCCGAACTTCCTGCTGCGTTTTAGGATGCAGCCAATTCACTTTTATGATAAATCGATATTCCTGTTGATAAAGATATCGGGCGGCCCAGGCGGATGTTTTGAGCACAGCAGGACCACTTAATCCCCAGTGGGTAATGAGAATAGGGCCTTCGTGCTGGAAGTTCGTCCCCTTGATAGCAACAGAAGCCTCAGGAACGGATATGCCGGCCAGATCTTCAAATATTTTATGTCGAAAATTAAAGGTAAAGAGGGAAGGGATCGGCTCAACAATCGTATGATCCAATTCGCGCAACCAATCATACTTACTACTACGATTAGATCCGCCCGTAGCAATAACGACCGCATCACAACTCATTGACTGTTGGCCGTGAAGATCAATCCGATAGCGATTATCATTAATAGGAGTAATGTTGGTTACAGCAGTTTTGGTACGGACTTCCACACCATGTTTCTGGGCTTCTGATTTCAAGCAACGGATAATGGTCTTCGAATCATCGGTTACCGGAAACATGCGCCCATCGCTCTCTGTTTTCAGTTCAACGCCCCGTTCCTCAAACCAGTTTACGGTGTCCCTCGCCTGAAACTGTTCAAATGCCCATCGTAATTCTTTTTGTCCCCGTGGATATGCCTTTGCCAGTATTTCAGGGTCGAAGCAGTGGTGAGTCACGTTACACCGGCCGCCGCCGGAAATGCGTACTTTTGAGAGTACTTCCCGGCTTCGTTCAAATATAGTGACTTTTAATTTCGGATATTGCCGAGCGGCGTTAATGCCGGCAAAAAATCCGGCAGCACCTCCGCCAATAACTGCTAATTTCCTTTTATGCATTGAATAAACCGGCCTGCTTTATACTTTGACGAATTCGGATTCTACTGTTTGCCCAAAAAAGGTAGAGGTATGTTGGTCAAAAAGTTCCGGGGCATCTGTTGTTAAAAACCGGCGCGTACCATTTGTTGAACATTTTTCATCGATTTCAGGATGTCTTTGTAAATAATCTTCCAGACTTGCCGCTACGATAGGGCCCTGGCTGAGTACAGATATATTAGAATCCAGCATATGGCGGATTTTTGGTAAAAGTAGTGGATAATGCGTGCAGGCGAGCAGAAGCGTATCAATAGCTGGTGATTGCTGTTGAAGCTGATCCAAATATTTGGTCACAAAATAATCGGCTCCGGGAGCATTGTGTTCATGATTTTCTACCAGGGGTACCCACATTGGACAGGCTTGCTGGTAGATCGACAAATTGGGAAACTGTTGTGCAATTTCCATCTCGTACGAGCCCGACTGGACCGTCCCGGTAGTGCCCATTACACCCACATGTCCCGTATCGGAATGGAGACCAATGACTTCTGCAGTAGGGCGAATAACTCCGAGTACCCGTTTTTCAGGTGCTATTTTAGGAAGATCCCGCTGCTGAATGGTACGCAATGCTTTAGCAGATGCCGTGTTGCAGGCCAGTATAATCAGGCTACAGTTCTGGTTGAAAAGAAATTTAACACACTGCAGCGTAAACTGGTAAATAGATTCAAATGATCGATTCCCGTAAGGGGTCCGTGCACTATCTCCAAGATAGAGATAATCGTACGAAGGCAGACGCTTGATGATATCCTTCATCACAGTTAATCCACCTATTCCGGAATCGAAAATGCCAATAGGAGCTTTATTATTCATGCAGCTGTCGAAAGGTTAAAAAAGATTTGATGAAAGGTAGAAAGATCCGCAGAGTATTGAAAAAAGAGATACTTTGAAATAATATTAGAGTTTTGCAACAGGCATGGTTTAGCTATATCCCAAAAAATAATTCTTAATTTAGCTTTCGTGCAATTACAACCGTTTTTTTAAATGCTTTGTCTTTTCCGGAGGTACTGTTGTAGGCTTCAAAAACGATAATATAAATACCTATACGGTTGCGATGTTCGTCCTCACGGCGTCCATCCCAGATCAGCGTTCCTTCAAAACCGGCGGGAGTACCATCTGCAAGCTCCTTGATATGCCTTCCATAACGATCAAAAATATTAACACGGAGCAGATAATCCGGTTGGTCCAGTTTATAGGAAATAATCAGATTATCTTCATAGCCATCCCCATCCGGTGAGAAGGGATTGGGAGCAAAATTAATACCTGTTTCTTGCGGAGTTGGAGGCTGATCCTGATAAATGGAATTTTGAGCCTTCGGTGTACCTCCTTTCGATTCTACGCTTGAGCTCCAGTTGGATGAGGTATTCGTTGGGCCACCCGGATCGATACGCTCGAGGGCGATTCCTTTGGTATCAAGTAGATTGGGGTTATGCCATTCCTCGCTGTAGTGAACCGAGTCAATTATGGCTCCCGAGCTATCGGCAATATAGATAGCATCGTTGCTGGAGGCTAAGCTTAAACTACTTCGGTCAATGCGAATGATATCTTGTGTATTGACCGATTTTAAATCATAAAAGTCGGCCAGTTTAGATTGTTCAAAATTTTGGATCTGATCGGCATATATTAATACGGTTTCATGCGGGAGAACCCATTTGGCTCGGGTTGAAACCGGCTGAAGTGCTAGGACCTCCGCCTTCTCGTCCGGCGCATCGTGGAATACAATTCCTTCTAAAGACAAGGCGTAATCCCGCATATTATAGAGCTCAATATATTCACTTTGATCGGCTTGATTATCATCAGGGTCATTTATCGGGTTAAACATTATTTCATTAATGATAAGATCTTTGGGCTGTACCGGTTGAGCAATAGAAATTTTGTCGCTGCCAGTCATATTTCCCCGAAAATCAGAGAAGTTTGTTACCGTAAGTTTTGAACCTGTTCCTGTGAGCTCTGTAGGAAATTTCTGAAGGAGAAGCTTATTGGCATTGGATGAGTCGAAAGAACTGAAAGACAGTGTTTGTCCGTTTATAGTAAACTGAACTTCGTCATTTATCCTGATAAATTCATCGAAATGAACTTCAAGCCGGTTGTCAGCACGAATGTTGGCAAACATAAGCTTTGGCGGAATACTGTCCTTTTGAAAACTGATGTTTTGGATACCGGCTGAATTACCGTTTTCTGAGGTGTTGGTCTGCCAGTTGGAGGCATCATTTGAAGCCGAATATGGATCCTTTCGTTCCAGGGAATATCCTTCACTGTTTTTTCCCCATGATGCCTGGTAGTAAAGTGAATCAATCGTTTTTCCGCCGTTATTTTTTATATAAAGGGCATCTCCTGCATTATTTAAATTTGGGAATGCCGCCAAGCTAATAGCATTGTTGTTTTCCTGAGTAAAAGCGGTGCTTCCACTGATGGTGAGATAGCTGTGTGCTCGAAGCTGAGTAGGTTCAGTAATGGTTATTTCATTCGCAGCGTCACCGAAGGACCAGTTGGTAAGATCAATATTTTTATCGGATCTGTTATAGAGTTCTATAAATT
>CAYXVW010000119.1:0-8249 GCA_964468695.1 uncultured Balneolaceae bacterium
TTAGCAGTTAGCAGTTAGCAGTTAGCAGTTAGCACAGGTTGCGGATTTTGAATAACGGTGTCAAGAATTAATTGTGATTATTTGTTATCAGCTCGAGGTTTAAATGTTGAAGGTTGGAAAGTTTAAGGTTAATGTTCAACATTTTAACCTTCCTACCTATCTAGCTTAACACTTAAAACTTCTCACTCCTTCTCGTTTTCACTGTCTGATTCCTATTATAGAATACTAAATAACCGATACACTGATCACTGTTGTATTGTTCACTGATCATCCAACCTTCAACTACTACATACACACGTCTTTTATCTTGGAGAAGAAGCCTTTGGCGTAATAGAGCAATATCACAGTTCTGGCATCCAGTTTCCAGTATGGATTGTATAAGGTTAAGATATGGAGGCGGGATGACAGCGTAGTGGCAGGCCATTTTTTAGATTTCTATTTAGTTCTGTTCATATCTTCACTGGTGGCCCAAACTCGTCCAAGTTGCAAACTTGAACCAGTATTAGGAAACAACTTTTCATCTCACACCTCCCGCCCTTACTTACTCAGTCTCCTTGAGATTATAATCTCGGACACTAGGAGATACTAATCTCATACACACCGAGATTCTTATCCCGAACACTATGAGTAAGTAATCTCAAACAGGCTGAGATATACTTCTCCGTCCGACTGAGCCAATACTCCCGTGAGATAAGCGTCCAAGCTTGAAACAGCCTTAAGGTTAAAAACTCACAAGGCACCACTAAACCAGTGCTTGGATTTTGTGGTTTCGATATCTAATATCAATTTCTACGGTAAGTACTATCTCAATCCTACTCATACTTAAAACGTAAAAAGATATGCGACATCAAAACTGGGAGTGTCCGAAGTGTAATAACAGGGATTTTGAAACGGGAGAGGTTTCCGGGACGGGTGGACTCTTTTCCAAGTTCTTTAATATCCAAACCCAAAAGTTCACCACCATTACCTGTTCACGGTGTTCCTATACGGAAATGTATAAAGGCGAAAGCAGTACCATCGAAAATATTTTGGACTTCTTCGGTAACTAAGAATCTCATAGGGTCTATTCGACGATCCCGATATTTCGGAATTCCACATTTCATTAAGAATTGAACCAGATACAATAATTGGGTATTTACTGTCTCAGAAGAACATATCAGGCCCCTAGCCTTAGGAAATTTCGTTAATTAAGTGACCGGAACCGGAGCGTAAAGAAATCATTTCTGTTTGAGAATCCCAGCTGCATACGAGTTAAATGTTTTAGCAAATGGGAAAGAACGTAATGCAGATTCAAACCTATCTGTCCACCCTACGAATTGTGAGCCGTCTCGGAGCAAGCACCGGCAAACCGTCCGCAAATATGCTTGTTTAAGCGAGCGGTAGCGAGTGAGTTTGCGTTTTTGCAGGATTGCCGGTGCGAAGCTCAGGCGAAGAATTCTCAGGTGGTGAGTTTTTTTGGTTCTTTTTTCCTCATTGAAAAAGTGAACGAACATACTCCTCTTGCAGTTTTCCCTTTTTGATTCAATATTAGCTATTCACGAGCATCTAAAAAACTTCCTCACCGATGTAGAGTTATAAATTCCATCCCTATGGCAGAACATGAATACATACCGAAAGGACCACTTTCTTCCTATGTAAAATTCATCTGGGTCAGTGACGATTACATTCCTGCAAGCTCCAGGGAACGGGTACTCCCCAATGGCAGCTCGCAGCTTATCATCAATCTCGGACACGAAAAATTTCGTCACTTCAAAGCGGTGGATTCCCAAAACGAAAAAGAGTATGATCCTGCTGTAATCACGGGCATTCACACCCGTAATATCTTTCTGGATTCCTACTCCCGTATTTCAACCATAGGTGCGATCTTTCATCCGGGTGCCCTTTCGGCTCTGTTTGATACGCCAGCCCATGCGTTCACAAACGATGTTGTGTCACTCCAAACCCTGGTGGGTTCGCATATATCCGTATTGCGCCAACGGCTCATCGAGGCAACCTCTTCTGAAGAGCAATGCAAGCTGTTGGATGCCTTTTTGACCCGCCGCCTTGATCACTCCTTTCAATCCAATCCGGCGGTGATCTACTCTGTTAAGCAGCTCAATAACAAAAACGGGACACCTCGTATTGCAGATATCCGGGATAAGATCGGCTACAGCCGGCGCCATTTTTCCAGTCTTTTTAAAGAGCTGGTGGGTATTACGCCCAAGCAGTATGCCAAAATATGCCGTTTCCAGCATACTCTCACGCGCATGCAAAACGGGGATATCCAAAATTGGACGGATCTTGCACTAACCTGCGGCTACTACGATCAGTCGCACTTTAACCACGATTTTAAACACCTTTCCGGCATTTCACCTACTGATTATTATCAAAATCAGGGAGACGCTAAGAACCACTTGCCGGCGTAGGCGGTTTTATATCTCATTTTTACAATAGCTATTGGCCGGGACCTATTATATTGGTAGCGAACATTCACAAATAAGGACAAACTGTTATGGACAAAGCAAATATCCGTTATATAGTAGACGATGTGGAATCGGCAATCGATTTTTATACCACCCTGCTCGGTTTTGAGCTCCAAATGCATCCCGCCCCGGGCTTTGCAGCTCTTGAAAAAGATGGGCTTCGTCTTTTTCTGAACCAACCGGAAGCGGGAGGGGCCGGACAGGAAATGCCCGACGGCCAGATGCCGGAACCGGGCGGATGGAACCGTATTCAGCTTAACGTCAGGAACCTGGAATCTTTATATGCAGACCTAAAGGAAAAGGGAGCCTCTTTTAGAAATGAGATCGTAGAAGGGAAAGGCGGAAAGCAAGTTTTGCTACAGGATCCTGCCGGAAATCCGGTTGAATTGTTTGAACCGATAGAGAGCGAAGCGGTACGTCCCATTCCTGAGGGATATCATACTATTACCCCTTATCTCATTGTCAATGATGCCCAGGCGTTTATTGACTTCCTGAAGGATGCGTTCAATGCAAGAGTAAAATCCATGATGAAATCAGACGATGGAATGGTACGGCACTCCGCCCTACAAATTGGAGATTCACACCTGATGGTATCCAGCAGTACCGAAGAGTATAAACCGAATACCTCTATGCTTCATTTGTATGTCAGGGATGTGGACTCGACATATGAACAGGCCCTGCAGGCCGGGGGAGAATCACTCCGCGCACCCACCGATGAATTTTACGGGGATCGTTCTGCCGGCATCAGGGATAAATGGGGAAACCAATGGTGGATGGCCACCCATATTGAAGATGTCTCGGATGAGGAGCTAAAAAGGCGCGAGCATGAAATGAGTAAATAAATATAAATTAAGTGTTTATTCTCTCTCACGAGAAAATACCATATCCCGGCCTTAGTAAATTTCGTTGACTTAAGTGACCGGAACCGAAGCGTAAAGAAATCATTTCTGTTTGAGAATGCCAGCGGCATGCGAGTTAAATGATTTTAGCGGAGGTGGAAAGAACGCAACGGAATTTTCTTCGCCGGCGACTTTTTTGGGTTCCATTTTTTGGTCGCTCAAAAAATGGAACAGCAAATACTTATTTTTCCTCACAGAAAAAATGGATACCCAACGAATTACCGTAATGAATGAGTGCGTGTAAATTCAGGCTAAATCAAGCAGTTATCATTTACATTCCAAATCATCTATCGCCCTGTCCCCTTCTTTGACCAGATAAAGCTCCACCTCGGCAAGCCCGTCATCAATAATATCAATTTTTTGGGCGGCCCTGCGGGAGAGATCAATGATGCGATCCCCAGTAAAAGGTCCCCGATTATTAATTCGCACCTCTACGGATTTGTCATTTTCTACATTCACTACGCGGACTACAGTATTAAACGGAAGGGTTTTATGTGCCGCGGTGAGTGTTTCGGTATCGTACTTTTCTCCACTGGCGGTCAGTTTACCATGAAAATACTCTCCATACCAACTTGCAGTGCCGGAATCTATTAAACAATCCTCCTGTGACCTATCACTCTCCGGAATACAACAGGAAATGGTAAACAGGCTTGAAAGCAGAATAAAGTAAAACGGAATATATAATGGCTTAATGGTCATATGGTATTATATGATATTACTATAGCAGCAGCTTTGTTTCGCAAATAATAAATATAATGACCGGTGCCAGTTGCTTTGAGATATGGTTTGCTTACCTCAAATTATTTATGTTCGGGAATGCCGCAGATAAATATTTCCGGGCGGAGGGAACTTACCTGTAAATACTTATAGAAAGAAACCTCTCTAAAAAAGGAAAAGTATCAAGTTGCCTGTAGTATGAATAGTTTAATGTCCTTTCAATCTATAGCCCATGTATAACTCTCTCATAGCCAATAAGCAATCGACTAAATAAGGCGATAATATTATTCATCTTTCTATAAAAAAATTATTCACTTCGTAGAATCAATCCATACGGTTGACTAAAAATTTCCCTGTCTGAAGAATTCCTTCCAATGTGGGCATATACGACAACAAGTATTTCACTTGAATCCAGGTCAAATTCATTCACAGCCACATTTTCAATTTCAGAGGGCTCCAATTCTCTTTCCGGTACCCACTGGTCTACAGGACTCAAATGCTCCGAATTGAACTTATCTTCAAAAGGGGGCCATTTCTCCTCCTGGACCCATAACTTACCTGGTGCCCATGCCTGTTCGTCATACACCAAGCCCGGGAACATCTCTTCCGTAGAAAGACCGGATGCCAACTTCTCTGCATTGGTTATAATAGGTTCGGTGGTTGTACGATTTGTCACTTCCTCGCCTTGGATATGTAAAGAGGAGAGTACTATTTCCCCACTCCATTCAGGTCCGGGCGCCAAACTCACAAATAAGTTATCGCTGAAAAACTCCCACGTAAAATCACTGGGGTTATCCTCAACCATTACCCGTAGATCATCACTGGGTTCGGTTGTAAACTCGAGGGGAGCCGGATCAGTCGTTTCATCTTCTGATGAAATGTCACAGGCAGTAAAAAATAGCAGAATGATCAATGACAGTAGTAACCCTTTTGATTGCTCCATGATATCAGAACCTTAATTCAGAATGAAATTTTACGGATGTTGCATTAATAACCCAGTATTATTTTTTTATAAAAAGCCAATATTCACTTTTATTAATTATAAAAAAACGATTAAACACTTTAAAATAATATAACTTGTTCCCTTTTTACCTGATTTTACGCATGTACTAAAGTTCCCCCGCTGAAAGTGGCAAGGTTTTTAACTTGCGACTATTTAAAAACAGAATACTATCTATGAATCAATAATCAGCATTGTATTTGAGCGCCTCTCCCTCCCTTGATTTTCAGGGAACGGAGAACAAGGCTGTACTACGAAGCCATTTTTTTGTGGCGTGGTGGTAAGGGATGGGACAAAATAGAGTAATAATCTGTCAAGATGCCGGACCAGACTACTCCGTCCCTCCGAGTAGACTACTACGAGCGAATGTAGTAGTGCTTATCGGGATAAATTCAGTCGGAAGGAATGTTTCGCAACTTGTACGGCTTTACATATAGGCTGTAGTCAACAAAATACTATTGCTTAAATGGGCCACTTTGAATTTATAGAACATACCGCCGATAAAGGGTTCCGGGTGCAAGGAGCTGATCTCCGGGGACTTTTCGAAACATCCGTAGAGGGTTTGGCAAAGCTCCTCCGGGAAGACCTGCCATTGGATTCGGAAGAACTTCCGCAATCCCATCGCCTGGACATTCAGGCCGGGGACGAAACAGCCCTGCTGGTTGATTTCCTTTCAGAAATACTGACGCTAAGCCATATCCACAACACAGTATTTATACGCGCCGATATTGAGGAAATAAGCCCTGAAAGAGTCCGGGCCGTTATCCGGGGCAAAGGCGTTGAGTATTTCGATGAAGTGATCAAGGCCGTGACCTACCACCAGGCCGGAATCCGGGAACAGGATCAGGGAACCATAGCGACCAACATTATTTTTGATATCTGAGGGGCATAAACTGGTAATATTTGTCCAACGAATGATCTTTGTCGATTGTTATAAAAGGGTGGCAAGCACAAAATCATCAAATTCTGACTGTTATGGTTGAAAAAGAACAGCTTCAGCAAAAATCTGCATTCCTTTGGGAGATACCGGCCTCTACCCGGTCCGACATGCGGGTGCCGGCCCGGTTGTATGCCAGTGAAGCGGCACTTGACGGCATTCTGGAAGATCAGTCTCTGAACCAGCTTATGAATGTTTCTACGCTGCCCGGCATCACAAAAGCGGCTATTGCCATGCCGGATGCGCACCAGGGCTATGGCTTCCCTATCGGCGGTGTTGCGGCTACCGAATACCCGGACGGTGTTATTTCACCCGGCGGTATCGGCTACGATATCAACTGCGGGGTACGATTGCTATCTACTGATGTGATGTATGAGGACGTAAAACACCGGATCGAAGAATTATCACGCAGATTATATAAGAACATCCCGGCCGGAGCAGGTAAAAGCGGACCAATAAATCTCTCAAAAAACAAACTTGATGGCGTACTCGAAAATGGTGCGCAATGGGCTGTGGATGCAGGTCGGGGCAAGCCGGAGGATATAGATCATATCGAAGCCAATGGACGTATAGACTATGCCGGATCCAATTACGTTTCACACAATGCCAAACAGCGGGGAACCGATCAGCTGGGAACGCTTGGCGGGGGCAATCACTTTCTCGAAATAGACCGGATATCTGAAATTTATGATGAGGAAGCTGCAAAAGCGATGAACCTCCGCAAAGGACAGCTCGTTTTCTTTATTCATACCGGCTCGCGGGGACTTGGTCACCAGGTGGCTACCGACTATGTGAAGACCTTCCAGCGCAAGCTCGACGAGTATGGCATTGATATCCCGGACCGGGGACTTGCCTGCGCCCCGATGAGTACCAAAGACGGGGAACAATATTATCATGCTATGGGTGCGGCCGCCAATTTCGCTTTCTGTAATCGGCAGGTCATTACCTCTGAAATACGCAAAGCCTGGCAAAAGCTCCTTGCCTCTCAGGCCGGTGAAGTGGATGTCGTTTATGACATCGCCCACAATATAGCAAAGCTCGAAGAACACCAGGTTAACGGAGAGCAGAAAAAACTGATAGTTCATCGCAAGGGCGCCACCCGTGCCTTTGGTCCGGACCATAAGGTCCTGCCCGATGATTACAAATCCATCGGTCAGCCGGTATTTATTCCGGGAAGCATGGGGACCAGCTCGTACGTGCTTACCGGCACGTCCAAAGGAATGGAATCTACTTTTGGCTCTACCTGTCATGGAGCCGGGAGAACCATGTCACGAACGGCTGCCAAGAAACAGGTAGATGCCGGTGAACTTATCAGTCGGCTCAGTAAAAACAAGATACACGTACAGGCGGCATCCAAGAGCGGTGTTGCCGAAGAGGCACCCCTGGCCTACAAAGAAGTGCTCACTGTTGTAAACACTGTTGAGCAGGCCGGACTAGCAGAAAAAGCCGTTAAGATGCTTCCCGTTGCCGTTATCAAAGGGTAAATAGGGTTGCCTAGCCTCATCCTGTTTAAAGACGGGAAAGAAGTAAAGCGTTATGCCGGAGCCCTATCCTACACAGAACTGAAGGAGTTTATCGATGCATAGAATTTGATTGAGGAACAGAAAATTTTTTGTTTGCTCTCTATATCATATAACAGTAAATCCATTCCGCAGAATCATCGCCGGGCGATATTTAGATAGAAGATTAGTAACTTACCTTCCTCAATGCCTCACTGAATCAACTTCAAAATCATCATGTCTAACGATTATACCGTTCCCGCCCAAACAAGTATCGGACATGTTCACCTGAAGGTCTCCGATCTACAGCAGGCGCTCGATTTCTACTGCGGACTCCTGGGCTTTGAGATTACTACCACCTATGGTAATCAGGCCGCTTTTATCTCTGCCGGCGGGTACCATCACCACATCGGACTCAATACCTGGCACAGTAAAGATGGCCCTCCGGCTCCAAGAAACAGCGCGGGACTATTCCATACCGCCATCCGCTATCCTACCCGCAAAGATCTTGCTGAAATATTGGTGAGGCTGAGAAATGAAAACTACCTCCTGACTGGTGCAAGCGATCACGGGGTTTCGGAGGCATTGTACCTGGATGATCCCGACAGCAACGGTGTGGAACTTTACTGGGATCGTCCCCGGGAAGAATGGCCGTATCATGAGGACGGCTCGCTAAATATGTATACCAGGCCGTTGGATTTGGAAGATCTGTTACAGGAAATTAAATAACTTGCT
>CAYXVW010000120.1:0-2463 GCA_964468695.1 uncultured Balneolaceae bacterium
GAATATTACGAACCAGCTGGATGCTAAACGCAAAAGATTACTTACCCTCCCCCAAGATGAGCAATTTCAGGTTCAGCAGGAAATTAATGAGCTCAATCTTCAAAAAAGAAAGTTCGACCGCAAAATATCTTCACAGTCTGATGTCCAGCCGATATCCATACCTGAGGTCCAGCGCAAACTTTCTGCTCATCAACTGGTTTTACACATTACCGAACTTAAGGACCAGTACTATGTAGCCAGCATCACCCGTTCTGATGTAAGTATTGATGTCATTCCACTCGATGAAGAAAAACGTAGGCTGTTTGAAACCAACGTCGAGCAACTTGCCGATAATACCACAAACCTCGACTCACTCTATGCCGTCTCGCAACTGCTGAATATTGATGAGCTGCCCAGCCGCATTGAAGAAATTACCATTATCCCGGACAGTTACCTCTACCAGCTTCCGGTAGATGTCTTACCCATAGAAAAGCCGGCTCATAAATACAGTTACGGGGAAAGCCGATATGCCGTAGAACGTTTCGACATTCACTACCTGACTTCACTGAACGATTTTAAAACGAAGAGACAGAATAATACTGATTCAACGCATGAGTGGAATTATATAGGCTATGGGGTGTCCAACTTTGACGGCTTCCCAGACAAAAGCCTGGTCCCCCTTCCCTTTGCAGAAACAGAAGTGAATACCATCAAGGACCGGTTGACGCACCTTAAAAATCTCAAGACTTATACCAATAATGCGTCTCAAAAAGAGACCTTTACCCAATCTGCACAAAACGGGAAGATTCTGCACCTGGCCACTCACAGTGAAGTGTCTGAAAGAGATCCGCTTTTTTCAACGATATACATGGCCAATAACTCAACAGAAACGGACAGTACATTTAGCAACCAATTATTTGCTTATGAGCTCTTTGAGTTAAATCTCAATAATGAACTAATCATGCTCAATTCCTGCAAGTCGGGGTCGGGACCCTATATCCGGGGATCCGGAATCATGGGATTCAGCCGGGCCTTACAATATGCCGGAGCACAATCACTCGTACTGAATATTTGGTCGGTCAATGATATGCTCGCCTCTGACTTTGCAATCCATTTCTATAGCCAGCTTAATGAGGGGAAATCCAAGTCTGAGGCCCTTCGAGCTACCAAACGATACTTCCTGGAGACAAAGAACGCAAGTCCGCATCTCTGGGGACCTTATATGCTGATTGGTGATACTGAGCCCATTGTACATCCCAACCGAAGGACAAATCTGGCTGTAGCCGGGACCTTCTTACTCTATTTTTTGATTATTATAATATTAACTTTGTTCAAAGAGAGAGGAATCCTATTTCAATCTTCTAACGGCTCAGCATCCGTATAGTTATATAAGATGAAATAGGAGTAGTATTGTACATCTAACCTAACTGAGCTAATAATGTGAGAAATAACAGTACGTGCCAGACTATATAGAAATATATCTATCTATATATCATCCCATCTTATCTAGTAGTATTGTTGTTATTCAAACTCTTAAGATAGCGTTCGGCTACGCGGCGATAAGCCCCATTCAGTTCATAGGCTTGTTTGATATCGGTTTTAGCTTCTGCAATTTGATCCTTCTGCAAGTAGGCATTTCCTCGATACCAGAGTGCTTTTTCCAGCAGTAAGAGCCCCAATTTTTCTTTATCTGCTCTTTCTATAATCCAGCTGTACTGTTCAATTGCCTTATCATACTGCTCCTGATTATAAAACAAAGATCCCAGCGTCATATTCAAGCGGGCTATCTGTTCTGCTTCTTCAACCTTATCTATCTCTTCTTCTAATAGGGAAATAGCTTTCTCTATTTCACCACTATTTGCAAGAGCTACGGCATCACGTATCAACTTATCACTATCACGATCAGTAACAGTGCCATCTGCAGAACGATAATATTCAAGTTCAACATCCGGAATCGGACTAACCAGTCCGGCAGATTCTTGATTGGATAAGTTCATTACGCCCAATACGGCAATCAACAATGCTATCACTGCGGCAGCCGCATAGTAAATATAGCTTTTCTTCGTCTCCTGTATCTGATCTTTCTCTTCTTTTTTGCCTTCTACAACAGACTTCAAATTAGCTACACTCTTCATATAATCCAGATACTCTCCCTTCTCTACAAGCTCTGCCCAAAGCTCATCTACTTCCCCGGGCGAAAGTTGGCCATCCAGATATTGTTCAATTTTCCCTTTTAGCTCTTCGTTATTTAGGCGCTCATTCATAATTCCACTTTTTAAAATTTATGCAGAAAAATACATTGTGAGATCAAAAGGTATTATATATGAGTCTTCATCACTCTTTACTCACAACAATTATTGCTATTTATTTCAGTTGTTGCCTTGAGGACTTTCCCTAATCAGACGTTTAGATCATCCCCTCAATTAACAAGAGTGTTTAACAAGCAATTTGTTACAAAAAAGTTCGAAAAAACTTTTATTGATG
>CAYXVW010000120.1:2563-8161 GCA_964468695.1 uncultured Balneolaceae bacterium
AAAAAATGCATATATACACTCGTGTTCATATAACAATACTCCTTGGACTTTGCACGCTACTGCTCAACAGTTGTGGGAGTAACTTTGAAAACGGCAAACAATCTAATAATGTCACTTCGATTCACGGAGTTATTGATTATGTAGGCTCTGCAGAAATATATATCAGCAAGCAGCCTGTACACTATAAATATGCAGATAAAATAACGTATCCCATTGAGCCTGATAATAACGGAAACTTTCAGGTGGATGTCCCTGTGGATTCAACCCAGCTCGTGCAACTTTTCATCGACGATCAGCATTACCCGCTATTGGTAAATCCCGGCAATCCACTTAATCTAACTATTGAGCGCAATCAATTTCCTAAATCGGTAGAAGTGGAGGGCTATTCTGAGCCTTGGGACAGTCTTTATGCAGACTATTGGGATGAAGAGCAGCAGATACTCTCTCAAGTAGAGAAACAACTCCCAGCCTTCCGGGAGGGAGAATCAACGCAAGTCACCAATCTATACCACAAGCGCTATAAGCTTGCAGAAAATTATTTCAAGGATACTCCCTTGCGTCCTCTGTATTATCGCACAGTAGGCGAATATCTTGTGAAACGGCTGGAAGAAATTCGATACCGAAGGGGCCAGCCCGAATTTTCACCTGACCAAGCACGACAGGCTGTGATAGAAGAAGCAAAAGAGCTTAATTTTTTTAAATTTAATACTCTCCATGCCCAACGAGCCGGCATTCGGGACTTTACCAATGCCTATGCAAATACCTTTGGCGTAGCCGATAGCCTCGAAGAAGAATACGGGCAGTCACTAATGGAATATGATGTCAAGCGTCTGGGTTACGAAACCCTTGATTCAGCCCGTACCTCGGTCTTGCAGCATATCGAAGATCGACGGGCTAAAGCATACGCCAGAATGCACCTTGTCGCAGAAAGGCTGGGAGAAATGCCCCTGGAAACCGCTACTCCCAGTTATGAACGGTTTATTGAGGATTATTCATCCGACTATCCAAGATACACAGATTTTCTGAAAAACTTCTACGAGGAGCTAAAACGTGTCTCTCCGGGACAACCGGCCATCCCCTTTACTCTACCAAATAGTGAAGAGGAAATGGTTGAAATGAAAGATTTCAGAGGGAAGTATGTACTTCTGGACTTTTGGGCCAGCTGGTGTATTCCATGCCTGGATGAATTTGAATCGATGAACAAACTATATAATACCTATTCGCGTGATGAGTTTGAGATTGTAGCAATATCCATTGAAGAAGACAGTCTGCGCTGGAGACAGGCTATACAGCAATTTGACAATCCATGGCCTCAACTCTACGGCGGAAACGGATTCCAGCAATCTACTTTTAAATCGTACCGGGGCGGAGGCATCCCATTCTATATTTTGGTTGATCCCGAAGGCACCATTATCCGATATAATGATATTCGTCCCTCTTTTAATTTACCAGAAGTGTTAGACAGCCTTATTACTCAACCTAATGAATAAGAATCACTGATTTATGAAACAACTACTATTCCTTCTTTCCCTACTCCTCGCCTCCGCTGGGAATGCGTGCAGTCAACAGGATACTACCGAATCAAAGACCGGAGAGGTATCCCTTGACAAAAAAATCGGCGAAATGCTGAATATCGGTTTCCGGGGGATGATTATTGCCGATACCAATCATATAGTACGGGATATCACCAAATACCATTTGGGCGGTGTCACTTTATTTGATTATGATGTACCGCGCGACAAAGCGGAAAGAAATATCAAGTCACCGGAGCAGTTAAAAAATCTGATAGATGATTTACAAGCGCTCTCCGAAACTCCTTTGATCGTAGCCATTGACCAAGAAGGAGGACGAGTAGCGAGACTTAAGCCTAATCGCGGTTTTCCAGCCTCTGTATCGGCACAGTATTTGGGCCAATTAAATAATTTGGACAGTACCCGTTATTATGCCCGCCAAACAGCTGAAACGCTTTCTGAGCTTGGTATAAACACCAACCTTGCCCCGGTAGTGGACGTCAATACCAATCCGGACAATCCGGTTATCGGGGGACTTGAACGAAGCTATTCAGCAGATCCACAGGAAGTTATCAATCATGCCAAAGCCTATATTAAGATCCTCCATGAACACGGCATTTTAACTACTTTAAAACACTTTCCCGGACATGGAAGCTCAGAAAAAGACTCCCATCTTGGGGTCGTAGATGTGACAGATACCTGGTCAGCTGATGAACTCATTCCATACCGGGAGCTCATTGACTCCGGCCTGGTCGATATAATTATGACTGCTCATATTTTCAACGCCCGATGGGATTCCACCTATCCGGCAACGTTATCCAAACCGGTCATTACCGGGATGCTTCGGGACAGCCTTAGCTATGACGGAGTCGTGATCTCTGATGATCTGATGATGGGGGCTATTCGCAAAGAATATGGACTTAAAACGGCTATCCGGCAAGCTATTAAAGCCGGAGTCGATATTCTTTCTTTTGCCAATAACTCCGTATACGATCCAGAGATCGTTCCCAAAGCAAATCGATTGATTAAAGAACTACTTAAGGAAGGAGAAATATCCGAAGAACAAATTGACCAGTCTTATAACCGTATAATAACATTGAAGGAGAAGTTGTAATGTGTAATAATAGAAGCTAATGATATTCATCTCCAGAATACCAATCGCTTCTTAGTGAGGCATTCCAATACGGACGGACCCTCCCGCCGAAACGCTCCGTAAATACCTGTGTGAACATAGCACCTATGAGCATAACCTGAACATTGTAGTATATCCAGATAAGATAAATCACAAATGATCCCGCTGCTTTGTAGACCGGCTGAAGAGCAGAAGCACTCAGATACCAATCAACCAAAGCCTTTCCGATCAAAACAAGAATTGTAGTTACCAGTGCCCCCACTGCAATATCCCTGAAGCGGGCTTCGATATCGGGTAAAAATTTAAATAAAGCGGCAAAAAAGGTAAAAGCCAACACGATATTGGTCAGCCTGCTGCCCAGCTGGATTAAAAACAAGTCATCCCTACCAAAGAGGGGCATCAACGCTTGATCCATCACATGCAATATGCTTTCAGAAGCTAATCCCAAGATAAATAATAAACTGAGGGAGCCTACAAACAGTAAAGCTTTAAGACGGTCCCATAAAAAATATCTAACTACCCCAATTTTCGGATTTTCAATACCCCATATTCTATTTAGCGTATATTTTACTTGGGAAAGCAGCTTCGTGGCCCCAAATAAAAGTACAATGCTGGCAATTAAGGAAGACCAGAATCCAGTCATATTTTCTGTTGAAGACCGGATCATCTCCTGTATAGGTTCTGTGAGGTTAGGCCCTGCTATTGAACTCAACCATTTTATGAGTTCTGCTTGTCCTAATTCACTGCCCAGGAAAATACTTATCAGCCAAATAATAATTATAAGTAATGGGACCGTAGAAAATATAGCATAAAAAGCAATAGCAGCGCCATACAGGCCGATATTTATTTGCGATATCCTCTTATAGGTTACTTGAAGGAGCTCTTGTATATTCTTAAATAGTTTCACAACATTTTTTATTAAAAGAAACTTGTCACTAAATTAGCAGAAACTCTCTTTTCTTATTTTGCCATGCAATATAGCTATAATTGGTATATCCATCAGTTTGAGGAATCAAAAGAACAGGCGAATCAATTCCTTCATTCCATTGATGATAAACACTTCTTACGGCGCCCCAATCAAGACCAATGGTGTATTGCCGAATGCTACGACCATCTCATCAAATTTGGAAATATTTACCTGGATAATTTGTCGGAGCAGCTTTCAACAGCTCAACAGGCTCGTGAGCTTCCACCGACTTTCCCACCCCGCTGGCTGTGGAAAAAGGTAGCGGATTTCTTTGAACCTCCCTATACCCTCAAGCTTAGTACAATTTCCTCGATGCAGCCTGATATAATACAAGCCGAGTATACCAAAGCGGAATTATTAAATAAATATACTGACCTACAGGACCGATACATCAATCAACTGAAACATTCCAAAGATAAAGGCATTCATTTAAATAAGGTGCGGATTCCTCATCCTATCATATCCTTCTTAAAACTAAGTGCCTCTGAATATTACCTGTTAGCGGCTGCACATCAACGGCGTCACCAGTGGCAGGCCAAACAGATATTGGATTACTTGAAGAAGAACAACTAAAATATGTCTTCACACTTACCTGAGCATTGTATGACCAAGCTATAATTCTAAAAATTTATTTTTCGTTGGTTCCCTTTATAGTCTACAATCGTGGCTTCCTTAATATTTTCAGGGATAATCAGAAAACGCCCTGAAGAAGATTGAAATGAGGAACCGTAATAAAACTCGTATTTCTGCTGGTTCCCTTTTCCATCCACCAATAAAGCGTAAGCATCCATAGGTTCAGCTGTCAGTATGGTCGGGGCATCCTGATATTCAAATACTTTAAGTTTTTCTTGATTTTGAGAAGCTACCAACTGATACCCGTTTTCTTGGGAATACATCTTAACCAATGATTTCCCGTCATCCGGGATATAAATACCACTCTTTTCCATTGATACTGGAGTAAAACCTCCCTCACCATCTCCCTTTAACAGGAGGCCATTAAAGGCGTCGTAACTTCCAACTTGTACTTCGGCTCCAAATAAATTGCCCGTTAATAGGACATCCAGCTTTCCGTCCTTTGTTACATCTTCGGTCACCATCCCAAATACTGGTGCAAACTGAGCTTCTTTCGGTAGAGGCGACATATTAAATTTACCTTCCCCTTTATTCTCAATATAACTCGTCCTAAGCTCTGTAGCTTGATAAGTACGAGCCTCCTCTAATTCCTCCGGTGTAAATAAATCAGTAATCGTTGCATTAGCGTATTCTTTAATAGTAGAGATACGCTGAGCTCTCCTGGGAAGCTGCCAATGAAAATCTTCGAATCTATGCGCAGGAAATTCTTTCCGCTGACCCATAGAATCAGAATTATAGTAGGTAAGGATCATATCGTAAGCATCATTTCCATCAAAATCATCTCCATAAATTTTGACAGGTTCATTCTCCTTGGCTTTATAAATAGAGTTTAGTCCCAAATTCCCTGCGATATAATCTATATCTCCATCGCTATCAAAATCCCCTGCAGCCAAGCTATTCCACCATCCGGTTTTATCTTGAATACCGGTTTGGTCAGTGACATCCTCCAGTTTACCTTCATGATTTTCTAAAAAGGTCAGGGGCATCCATTCTCCTGCTATAATCAGATCCTGCCAGCCATCATTATTAAAATCGGTCCATAAAGCATCTGTGACTCTTCCCAGCTCTTCCAATACCGAGGCAACTGAATTACTGACATTCGTAAATTTTATTTTCCCATTTTCCGTATCATTCCGTAGGATAAAGCTTGATACAGGTACCGGATAAAACCGAGGAAGTATCCTCCCTCCGATAAAAAGATCAAGGTCACCATCTTTATCAAAGTCAGCGGCTCTAATTGCAGATCCGCTTACCTTAAACTCAGGAAGAGCTTCAGGTCGTAAAACGAAATTCCCGTCTCCCTCGTTTTCATAAAAACGATCCTGATAAGCCGAACTTTGGGGCACACTCTCCAC
>CAYXVW010000121.1:0-8086 GCA_964468695.1 uncultured Balneolaceae bacterium
GCTAACTGCTAACTGCTAACTGCTAACTGCTAACTGCTAACTGCTAACTGCTAAAACATGAGCTCCGACAGTCGCGAAGAACGGGAACGTTTAAAGGAAGAGTATAAGGCTCACTACCGCAAGATGCGGGAGACTAAGGAGCGTATGTCTCGTCAACAAAAGACGCTCAAAATTGCGGAAGCTCTTCGCGATATGGACAAAAGCCAAATGCTGGAAGCTTTTGACGACTTTTTGTTTTCTGTTAAGCATAAAATAGCATCAGCAGAAGCACGGCTGGATATGGCTATGCAGGATTTAGGTGCTGAAGGAAAGTCAATGGAGACCCAGGAGCTGGATGAACAATTAGACCGAGCAAAAGCCAAGGAAACATTAAAACAGTTGAAAATGGAGATGGGAATGCTTTACAAGGAAATTGAGGATCAAGCCGGTTCTTTGGAAGTGGAAAAAACCATCGGACCGGGTTCTGAAACATCTTCAAAGTCTGATAAGAGCACAACGACCGATAGCAGTGAGGAAGATTAGATACCATTATGAGTGAAGAAGAAACAATTAATTTTACACGCGAAGCTTTTCTCCATCCCGTTAATTTGGGGATGCTTCTGGTGGCCGCTATCTCGGCTTTTGCCATGAGTGGTATGGGTTCTGTTGCCAGTCTTACACTGACCATTGCTTTTGGAGTTGAATTAATGTACTTGGGGATTGTCCCCCGCCTGCCCCGTTTTCGAAAAAACGTAAAGTTTCGAAAACTGCACGAAAAAGATGCTACAGATGACAAGACGATTTTCCACGAGCTGGATCGGAAGAGCCAAAAACGATTTTTGAGTTTGAAGCACCTCACAAAACTTATTAAGGAGAATTTTGATAAGCTGCCATATAGTTCACAGGGATTACTTGAAAATATACGGGATAAGATAGAAGATCTTAGCTCAAACTATCTTAATCTGCTGGATCTGCACAAACGATATCAGTTGTATATGAATACATCGGTGGAAGAGCGGCTGAAAGCAGAGGTGGAGAAGGAAGAACGGAAGATGGAGGATATGGATTCGGATCGTCTGAAGGAGACAACGGCACGGAGGGTCGCCATACTCAGAAAGCGGCTTAAAAAGTTTGAGGTAGCGAAGGAGAACTACCTGATCTGCGAAACTCATATTGAAACCATTGAAGATGCCATCCAATATATTTATGAACAGTCAATGACAATGAGCGATCCCGAAGAGATTGGTCTTCAGCTGGATAACCTGTTGGATGAAGTGGAAGAGACTTCACAACTTATTGATGATATGGATCGTGAAATTTTGCCCTTCCATTCAGATATAGGAGATATCGATTTGGACGCTGAATTTCGGGAAATGGAGAAAAAACAGCAGGAGTCGAATGTCAGTTCTTCTAAACGCGTAAAAGAGTAAATTGAATATGAGTGATTCTTTCGACACCATTATCCGGGAAACGGATAAGCAAGGTATTGCTACGGTTACGATCAACCGCCCCAAAAAGTTAAATGCCCTGAACAGTAAAGTACTGGATGAAATAAAAAAAGTGTTCGACAACCTTGAAAGAGATGATAGTGTATCGGCGGTTATAGTGACCGGTGCGGGAGAAAAAGCTTTTGTAGCGGGGGCTGATATTAAAGAGCTCCGTGATCTCAATAAGAATACCGGAGAAGAAGCTTCCCGCAAAGGACAGCAGATATTTCAGCAAATTGAGGATAGCCGGAAGCCAGTGGTGGCTGCTGTTAACGGTTATGCCTTAGGTGGTGGAGCCGAACTGGCGATGGCCTGCCATTTGCGAGTAGCAGGGAGTAATGCTGTATTTGGCTTGCCGGAAGTTGGGTTAGGACTTATTCCCGGTTATGGAGGTACCCAAAGACTATCCCGGATTGTTGGGCGCGCCAAAGCACTTGAAATAATTTTGACTGGTAAACAAATAGATGCGGAACAAGCACAGGAAACAGGACTGGTGAACGCAGTAGCGGAAGAAAATCCCGTAGAAGAGGCGCGTAAACTTATTCAGAAAATGCTTTCCAAAGGACCTCTGGCCATCCAAAAAGCAATTGAAGCGGTTTTTGCCTCCGATAAAAATGAAGGTTATCGTACAGAAGCCGCATTATTTGGAGAGCTTTGTGAAACAGAAGACTTTATGGAGGGGACCGCTGCTTTCCTTGAGAAGCGTAAACCCGATTTTAAAGGTAAATAGCTATATTTGTGAATTGAGGCATAACAAGCTTTTTTAAAATGTAGTTCTGATTGTATCTTTAGATGGGCATTCAGGCTCTAAACATACCTTAAGTAAAATCAGATATTATCTAACCAAATTTTTTAAATGACAGAACTGTTTTTAATTCTTATAACGGTTTTAATTAGCGCTTTTTTTTCCGGTTCTGAAATGGCTTTTGTAAGTGCCAACCGATTAAAACTTGAAATTGCTTCCCGTAACAATAGTTGGACCAGTAAGACGGTCAGTCAGTTTGTACGCAGTCCCCAAACTTTTCTAAGTACAACGCTGGTAGGTAATAATATCGCCAATGTGTTATACGGTACATTGATGGCTATTTTTCTGGTTACCCCCCTGACAAATTTTTATCAGAGCTGGATAGGGACAACTCCCTCCGTAACCTTTATCCTTATCATGCAGACGGTTATAGCATCGGCGGTTATTATGATATTTGGTGAAATTCTGCCCAAAGTGTTATTTCGAACTCACGCTGATTGGTGGATGCGTATTATAGCTATCCCGCAGCAAATATTTTATTATCTCTTTAAGCCTCTTATATCGGTTGCTAACGGGGCTTCCAAGATTGTGATTCGTATGGTACAGCCGGGAAGTGTGTCATCCGATCAGCTTTTCAGTCGTCAGGATGTGGAAATGATTTTTCAGGAATTACGAGACCAGGGAGGAGAAGATTTGGATAAAGAGGATTCAGAGATTCTTCATAACGTCTTGGAGCTTTCCAATATGAGGGTAAAAGAGTCTATGATACCCCGTACTGACATTGTAGCCGTGGAAAAGAATAGTAGTATTGAAGAAACCCTCAAGATTTTTATCTCTTCCGGCTATTCTAAGCTGCCCGTTTATCAGGAAAGCATAGATGATATTATAGGTGTTATTTTTGCTTACGATTTATTTAGTAATCCACGGAATCTATCCGAAATTATACGGCCGGTTAAGCTGGTACCTGTATCTCAACGCTCAAAGGATCTGCTTTCCGAGTTTCAGAAGACGAATATTTCGGTAGCCATTGTGATAGACGAATATGGGGGAACGGCCGGGATGGTAACCATTGAAGATCTGCTGGAAGAGGTGGTCGGGGATATACAGGATGAATACGATACAGAGGACTATTTCATGAAGAAAATCTCTGAAAATACCTATATCCTGAGTGGAGGTATTGAAATTGAAGATCTGTTGGAGAAGTATCCGGAGATTAATCTGCTGGCAAATACTGATGAATATGAGACGGTGGCCGGCTACATTATTAATGAATTGGGACGTATCCCCAAAGTAAATGAGGAACTGATGATTGATAACAACAAAGTAATTATCAGTAAGGCTACGCCGAGTCGTATCGAGACGGTAAAGCTGGTAATGATGGATTAATTAACAAAGGACAGTCCGACAGTGATTTGTGTATCAGTTTTTCAGTACAATAGGCGCATCAGACAGTGAAAAGCAAGAAGGAGTGAAAAGTTTTAAGTATTAAGTTGAAAGGTAGGAAGGTTAAACGTTGAACGTTAACCTTAAACTTTCCAACCTTCAACATTTAAACCTCGAGCTGATAACAAATAATCATAATTAATCCTTGACACCGTTATTTTAAATCCACAACCTGTGCTAACCGCTAACCGCTAACCGCTAACCGCTAACCGCTAACCGCTAACCGCTAACTGAATGTTTGACCACTATCCCGAATGGGCGCAGGAATTTGCCCAAAAATATCTGAGTCGCACGATAAACCAGTTTATACTACACGGAAATGTGCACGATTTGGTTCCGTTAGACCGAGAGCATAATAATTTTGTTCGACTGAAGACTTTTTTATCGGAAGAATTTTTTGGGGCAAGGGACTACGTCATTTTCTACGACCGCTCTTCGGGTATTTACTTTAGAGACGGCGAGTCGAAAAAGGATTTTAACCGCGCGTTATCGGGACGTGATTCACTGATGGGCACCGACTATGCGAATAAGCTTCCCAAGGATCCCGTTCGTGTCTTTTCACTGTTGGAGCAGTATTTTCGCCTGCGTATTGATGACAAAAAGAGTATCGCACTTATCATTGATTATGCGGAAACCATAGTGCCAATGAACGAGGCCGGATCTACGGGCTCCGAAGATCGTACCTCTATGGTATATTTGTCCCGCTGGGCGCATGATCCCATGTTTTTAGCCGCGGATTTTACAACGGTACTGCTTACTGAAAACCTGGCTGATCTGAACAAGACGCTGGTTCAGAATCCCTATACCAATGAGCTCAAAATAAATATTCCTGATGAAAAGCAGCGGAAGGATTTTATCCACTTTGAAGTGGGAGAAGATGAGTTCGGGAAACTGTCAAATGTATCAGCCGAAGTGGTAGCCCAACAGACGGCAGGGCTGAATTTCATCAATCTCCGAAGTATTCTTTCCAATGCCCGTGAAAATAAGGAAACTATAACGCACGACCGTCTTTCGGAAGCCAAGAAAGAGCTGATTGAAGCCGAAGCCTACGGCTTGCTGGAATTTGTGGAAACCCATTACACGCTTGACGACGTAGCGGGACATACCAAAGTGAAAGAGCATCTTCGCCATGCTGTGCAAGCCTTGAAAAATGGTCGGCGCGATGTACTTCCAATGGGATATCTTGTATGCGGCCCTGTAGGAACGGGTAAGACCTTTTTAGTGAATTGTTTTGCGAGTGAAGTGGGTATCCCCATGGTGAAGCTCAAAAACTTCCGGAGTCAGTGGCAGGGGGTAACCGAAGGTAATCTGGAAAAAATACTGGGATTACTTAAGGCTATGGCGCCCGTAGCCGTAATGATTGATGAGGCTGATGCCTATCTGGGAGATCGCGATGCGAGTGGAGACAGCGGAGTGTCCAGCCGGGTTTTTTCTCAAATTGCTACTTTTATGAGCGATACACGTAATAGGGGACGCATACTTTGGTTCCTAATGACGGCCCGACCTGACTTGATGCCGGTAGATCTTAAGCGCCAAGGTAGGGCAGAGGAACACTTGGCACTATTTCCGCCCCACACCAAAGAAGAACGTGTGGAACTGTTCGAAGTTATGAAGAACAAAACAGGACTGGAACTTACCGAAGAATATGTACCGCAAACTATTGAGCAGGGGCTTAAATCCTTCTCGGGCGCGGATATGGAAGCAGCATTGACCCGGGCTAAATTTCGTGCTGCAGCTCAGGGGCTGGAGAAAGTAACCCCTGAAATACTGGATGTCGCTCTAAACGATTTCCTTCCACCTACCTATCCGGAGGAAATAGAACTACAGACCCTTAGTGCGGTCATTGAGTGCACCTCTAAAGAGTTGCTCCCCGAACGCTACCAGGAAATGGATCGTGGAGAGATTCTCGAAAAAATTGAGGATTTAAAACTAAGAATCGGTTAAAATTTACAAAATTATCCACCCCTAAAAGCCCGTCAGAATTAATTCTGACGGGCTTTTTTGTTTTTTATGGCCAACCCTTTTTGAATGTTAACTAAAGTATTCAACCATATAGTTGAATATAATAGTTAGATCATTTAGTTTATCTACAGAATGTTAAACAAAGATTTTACTATGAGTGAAAATAAATCAGGTACAGAAGAACAAATTTTTGAAGCGGCCAGCCGGGTT
The DNA here is from genome assembly GCA_964468695.1 of uncultured Balneolaceae bacterium. Taxonomy (GTDB): domain Bacteria; phylum Bacteroidota; class Rhodothermia; order Balneolales; family Balneolaceae; genus Fodinibius. The sequence continues at coordinate 5,827 of CAYXVW010000121.1, forward strand.
TTCCAGCGAAAGGGATATGCGGGCGCACGGATGCAGGAGATCGCCGATGAGGCGGACATCAATAAATCAATGCTCCATTATTATTACCGCAATAAGGACAAGCTTTTCCAGAAAGTTTACCAACGGGAAGTGAGCCGCTTTTTCCCGGTAATATTCAAGGTGCTCAGCTCTGAGGATCCACTTGATGAAAAATTAGAACGACTTATTGATACTTATTACGGCTTCCTGAATGATAATCCCAAGATGGCCCAATTCATCATTTATGAGATGAATCAAAACCCCGATCGGTTTCGGAGCTTTATCAAAGAAAAGGGCATTCATCCACCAGCCGAATTTTCTCGGCAAATAAAAGAAGCGGTCAATGAAGGACGGATGAATGCCGTAGATCCCACGCAATTATTGGTAAGTATTGTAGGTATTATCCTCTTTCCCTATATCGCCCGAACGATGGTGGAGGTGTTTTTTGAATTCGAAAAAGAGGATTTTTCACGATTTATCAAAGAGCGAAAACCTTTCTTGGTGGATTTTATTCTGAGTGGAATTAACTATAAAAGACCATGACTTTTTTTACGATTGCCATATTTTCCGTTTTATCAGTTTTTGGAGGATCACAACCCGATTCAATCAGACTGGAATACTGTTACCAGCAGGCATATGAACATTATCCCACAGCGAAGAAGATAGCGTTTCAGGAGAAGATTACCGAGCTCAACGTCCATATCGCAAACACCGGTTACTTTCCGGATATTACGATAAATGGGCAAGTATCCTACCAGTCGGAAGTGACAGAAATAGGATTACCTGGTGGAGGTACATCCCCGACCGTCAGTAAAGATCAATACGAGGGTTCGGTTGATGTAACCCAGACGATTTTTAACGGCGGAGCGGTGGGAATCCAAAAAGAGCTGGAGAGGGTCAGGGGAGAGCAACAAATTCACGCCATGGAAGTGGATCTACAACAAATACGTTCCCAGATCGACCAGGTCTATTTCGGTATCCTGCTTTCTCAGCAGCAAGCCAAAACCATTAGTTTGTTGATTGAAAACCTGGAAGAACAGTTATCTGCTGTACGCTCGCAGGTAGAAAATGGAGTACTGCTTCCCAGCCAGCAACATATTCTAAAAGCAGAACTAATCAGCGCCCGCCAGGATTCCATCGATAATCATTCAAATATTAAGGCCGGATACGAGGTTTTAAGTGAAATTATCGGAGAAGAAATTACTTCCAAGACCGAACTGAGGCTTCCTAAAGAACAGTCTGACTACCAGTCCCTTCATCCCCAACGCGCAGAACTGAATTTATTTGAAAGCAAGCGGAAGACTCTTGAGCAACAGAAAGAATTAGTTCGAACGAAACAAATGCCTTCGCTTGCTGCATTCGGAACAGCGGCATACGGACGACCCGGACTCAATTTTTTGAATGATGACCTCCACGATTACTACATAGCCGGATTGAAAGTACGATGGAATCTGTGGGATTTTTTAAATGCCGATCGGCAGCAGCAGGTTTTGAAGATCGAACAGCAGAAGATAGATCAGGAACAGCGCGCTTTTCAGCGTCAGCTCAATGCTTCGCTTGATCGTATTAGCGAGCGTATTGCATCCATAAAAGAAAATATGAAGCGGGACCGGGAAATTATTGAACTTCGCCAACAAGTGGTGGAGGAAAGTGCCAGTCAGCTTAAAAACGGGGTGATTACAGCTACGGAGTATGTTACGGAGCTGACCCGGGCTAACCAGGCGCGCCTTTCACTTTATATCAACCGGGTGCGACTGGCGCAGGCAAAGGCAGAATATCTGACCACACTGGGAATATGATTTCAAGAGCAGGTAAAATAAATCAACGAATTTAAAAGAAGCGGGAAAATGAACAGAATAAAGGTTTCAAAATTATTTGAAGTTATAGTACTGGCAGGCTTTGTTGTGGTAGGATCTTATGGCTGCGCTTCCGAAAAAAAATCCGATGCGTACGGGCAATTTGAAGCGACGGAAACGTCCATCTCTTCCGAGGTACCGGGCAAACTTATAAAGTACACCGTTAACGAAGGGGATCGTCTTGACCGGAATACGCGGGTTGGCCGGGTGGATACTACCCGTCTGTCGCTGCAGAAAAAAGAGCTGAGGTCGCAACTGGAATCAGTCCGTTCCAACATTAAGAAGATAGAGGCCCAAGTTGAGATCCGGCAAGAGGAATTGGCCCTGGCCCGGACCGACCTGAAGCGCACGGAGCGAGAACTCGAACGCCGGCGCGACGAACTCGA
>CAYXVW010000122.1:0-7945 GCA_964468695.1 uncultured Balneolaceae bacterium
CAGTATCACTTCAAATGTATGTTGCAGTAATCCATTGTATATCTCTATATCTGGATAATAAGGATATCAACAGAAAAGAACACTCTCGTATTAGTCTACAACAGTATTATCGACTATGCCCTTTTCAAGATCATATTTTGTACCATACTCTGTTTCGTCCACAATGGTTTTGGGATCGTTATTTTCATCCACAATAACCACTTTGGGTTTAAACTCCTTCGCTTCTTTTGGGGTCATCTCGGCGTAGGAAATAATAATTACCCGATCACCAACCTGTGTTTTACGCGCCGCTGCTCCATTTAAACAACAGGTTCGCGAACCAGCCTCTCCGGGAATGGTATAGGTTTCTAAACGCGCGCCGTTGGTAATATTCACTACCTGAACCTTTTCATAGGGAAGAATGCCTGCCTCGTCAAGCAGCTCCTCATCTATAGTTATACTTCCCTCGTAATGAAGGTTAGCTTCGGTAACCTTCATCTGATGCAATTTCGATTTGAACATCGTCACTTTCATAGCTGCTACTATCTTTCAACAATCACATTATCAATTAAGCGGGTTTCCCCAAGATAAACGGCACCGGCCAAAATATATTTGCCGCCAGGTTCTACTTTCTCAACCGGCTTCATTCTATCAAAGGAATAAAGATTAAGATAATCAATTTTAAACCCTTTTGCTTGCAGTTCGCTTTTCTGATGATCCAGCAGAAGTTTAATGTTTTGGACTCCTTCGGATATCTGACGTTCAATATAGCTCAGACAGCGATAAAGTCCGGGTGCCAACTTACGGTGCTCGTCACTCAAATAGGCATTACGACTGCTCAGCGCCAAACCGTCATTGGCCCGCTTAATGGGTCCCATTACCAGCTCTACATCATGATTAAACTCACGGACCATCTCCTGCAGAATCCGAAACTGCTGGATATCTTTCTGTCCAAAAACCGCTATATCTGGTCTGATAATGTTGAACAACTTATTTACGACCAGCAGGATTCCCTCAAAAAAACCGGGACGCGACCCCCCATCCATGTATGTATTTAGATCGTCCACTTCTATGCTTAAAAATTGTTCACCCGGATACATCACCTCATCAGTAGGAGCAAAGACAGCGGCAATTCCTTCCTCTTCGCAACGGGCAACATCCTCTTCCAGCTGACGGGGATACTCTTCAAAATCCTCATCAGGAGCAAACTGCTCGGGATTCACATAAATAGAAGCAATCACCTTATCGGCATGCTGCTGGGCCAATCGGAAAAGAGAAAAATGTCCCTCGTGCAGGGCTCCCATGGTTGGCACAAATCCAATTGTATGCCCTGCCTGCCTGAATGCTTTTACCTTTTTACGAATGTCATCAATATTTTTAATTGCTTCCATAAAACCAGAAAAAAAGGCGGCACAAATAGTTATGCCACCTTTCAATTACTATTTATGTATGTAAGATCATGACCGAGATATAAATCACACAGCCCGATCAGTATCAAAATCCTCAAGCAACTGTTTTACCCGGTTAAGGAAAGCCCCTCCGTGTGCTCCATCAACAATACGATGATCATAACTCATGGAAAGATACATCATATGACGGATGGCTATTACATCGCCTTCAGAAGTTTCCCGGACCACCGGCCGTTTTTCAATAACGCCCGTTCCAATAATAGCTACCTGCGGTTGATTAATAATAGGCGTACCCATCAGGTTGCCTACGCTTCCATAATTCGTGAGCGTAATAGTACCGCCTACAAGGTCATCGGGACTCAAATTCTTATTACGCGCTTTCACAGCGAGATCGTTTACGGCTTTCGAAAGACCAACCAGGTTTTTCTCCTGGGCCTGTTTAATAACCGGTACAATCAGTCCGCCTTTACCGCCTTCGCCCAGGGCGACAGCCAGACCAAAGTTAATATCCTTCTTCAGCAGAATCTGATCGTTTTCAGTATCTACCGAGCTGTTGATAAGCGGGAATTCCCGTATTGCCTGAATCATTTTCTCAATAAACAGAGGCGTATAGGTAAGCTTCACACCCGCCCGTTCCTTAAATTCTTCCTTATGTTCGTTTCTCCAACGGACAAGATTCGTGACATCCACTTCGGCGAAGGTAGTTACATGAGCAGACGTCTGCTTGGAGCGAACCATATGCTCCGCAATCATCTTGCGCATGCGATCCATCTTAATGGTTTCTACATTATCGGAGGGCCGCTGTATATCCAGTTCGCCTGCCGAAATTGACCGCTGCTTCCCTTCAACCGGAGCTTGTTTCTCTGCAGGAGCGGCTTTTTGGGGTTCCTCTTGCTCCTTCTCTTTAGCTGGCTCCTCAGTTTTACCAGCTTTGCGATCCTCGAGATATTGCATAATATCCTCTTTGGAAACGCGTCCGCCCTGACCCGATCCTTCAATGCTTTCCAATTCTTCCTGAGAAATGCCCTCTTCTTTAGCAATGGACCGAACCAGTGGAGAATAAAAACGTCCGTCACTTCCAATACGCTGAGGTTCCGTTCCTTCAGATGAAGGTGTGCCGTTTGTGCTTCTTCCGGAATCAGCTGCGGAAGCGGGCTCTTCAACTTCGCTTTCCTCCGTCGCTTCTGATTCTGTTTCAGTCTCTGTCGCAGAAACCGCTTTGCCGGTAGCAATAACAGCAATAATCTGTCCGACTTCAATGGTTTCCCCTTCCTCAGCCAAAATCTCAACCAGCGTTCCGGCCTGGGGAGAAGGTACCTCCGTATCTACTTTGTCCGTAGAAATTTCGAGCAGCGTTTCATCCTCTTCTACTTGATCACCAATATTTTTACTCCATTCGATGACCGTACCTTCCATCACAGATTCGCCCATTTTAGGCATCTGCACTTCAACACGTTCTCCTTCTTCAGTATCGGTATCTCCATCCTCACTATCATCAGCTGCTGTATCTTCAGTGTCGCCCGACTCTTCAGCTTCAGCCTTTTCTTCTGCCTGCGCTTCATCTTCCTCAGCTTCTTCTGATTGAGGCTCCTCATCCGTATCTGATTGTTCATCACCAGCTCCTGAGGTATCCGCTTCATCCGGATCGGTCTCAATAACCGCAATCACCTGTCCTACTTCAATAGTTTCATCTTCCTCGGCCAAAATTTCCACGAGAATTCCCGCTGTGGGAGAGGGAACCTCTGTATCTACTTTATCGGTGGCAATTTCAAGGAGGGTTTCATCTTCTTTTACTTCATCACCGATGCTTTTGGACCACTCGATGACGGTTCCTTCCATCACGGATTCGCCCATCTGGGGCATTTCTACTTCAACTCGGGCCATCGTTACTCAGATTAGATCGTTATTATTAAGTAAATTTTTAACCAAAAAGACTGATTGATATACGCTGATTAAGCAGCCCTCAAAGATCATAATAAATGCACTCACATCAAAATATAGACTCTGCTTCTACGAAAGATCGTATTCGATTTTCAAATTTTATTTATTCTGCCAACAGTTCTTCAATTCGCGGCTTTAGTTCTTTGAGTGTTACGGCGCCAACGGCAAAATACCGCAGATTCCTTTCCCTGCCAATTATATAGGTGGTAGGGATGCCCATTGTCGGTCCATATTTATCCATAATTCTTCCGTCGTCAATAACCATGGGATAGTTTACCTCATACTTTTCCATAAAGGGATCAACCACCGACCGACCCTGCTCATCAATAGAAACACCTAACACCACCAATCCCTGATCACGGTATTCCGTATACAAATCTACCAGTTCCGGTGTTTCTTCACGGCAGGGGGCGCACCAAGTCGCCCAAATATTCATAAGTACCACTTTCCCCTTTTGATCGGAAAGCTGAAAGGATTCACCATTAACGAGCTCAACTGAAAAATCTTGGGCCTTGGCTTCGTTTTGAGCGGCATAAAGTGGAGCCGAAGCCGGATCTAACCGCTTCGCCTGTTCGGTTTTCCCGATATTTGCCCCTTCATTGTCGCTGTCGGAGTTATCGGATGAACAACTCCATACGGTAACCAGAGTCAGCAAAAAAATAATGGTTGGGATGTGCTGTCGCAGATACATATTCAATCTATGGTTTCCTTAATAACTTGCGTAGGTCCCACTACTGTCCTCATCAAAGATAATAACATCATATGACTCAACCCGATTCCCCTGCTCCATACCCGGAGAGCCGATAGGCATACCCGGCACGGCAAGTCCAATTGCATCCGGGCGTTCATCCAGCATTTTTTTCACCTCTTTAGCCGGCACATGCCCCTCAACAACATAACCATCAACCACGGCAGTATGGCAGGATCCCATACTGTAGGGAACTCCCAGATCCACTTTTATTCCCATCAATTCACTCGTAGGCTTTTCGGTAACCGAAAAACCGGCTTCCTCCATGTGATTCCCCCAAGCCGTACAGCATTCACAGCCAGGATTTTTATACATCACTACCTGGTTGTCTGACTGTCCCTGCATTGCGGACTGCTGTTCGTAATAATTGGCAATGATATACCAGATGGCTCCACCGGCTATGACGATAATAGCTGCAGCGTAGGTTATAAATCGGGAAGGCTTCATAAAATTAAGTTTCTAACATTTAATGGATGATAATATCAAAGATAAGGATTCTTCCGGTCGATTAGAACTCCAAAATAGGCTCTTTATTCTGCAAAAAAATACTTCTCATTTTATTTATCTGATTTATTTTGACCCATCTCTGCCCAAAAATAACGTATATAAGATTAGAAATCTTTTAATATTAGTGACTATATCATGAAGACATCTATAAATAATGCCATCAAGCGTCAAAGAAGAGAGTATACGTTATATTTATTATTGCTATCATTAGCCATAATCCCTATCACGACTGCATGCTCAAATTCAACAGGTTCAGAGCCTGATACTGAACAGCTTACAGAAGAGCAGGCCATTGAAACGCTCATTCAAGTTATACACGATGCCGGCCTGAACTTCCCATCCAAAAACAAGCAATCGTCCAAAAATAAAGGTTCAGATACCAAGGGCTTATCTGATATTAACTTGTTTGCCACGGATTATATTGATACGGAGATAAATGATGCCGGGAATTTAAAAATTCGGTTGTGGCTCGGACCGGATGGAGATATCATTCCAAAACCTGACTGGCAGGCAGCCAATCCAAATATATGCTCAGAAAATGGTCAATATATGGAGCCGGCACGAACACTTTTGGAATTTACAATCTTTGCCGATTCCAAATCAGTACAACTTAACTATATAGATGTGGAAACCGGGAAAATAGAAAAATCTGTAATGGCAGAACCTGAACTTCCGGATCCAAATTGGCTGGTGAATGCAATGAGTGAAGCCTGGGGTAACATCCAACAACAGGCGGACATCAAAGATGCGACCACTCCTTGTGGAGATATAATGGACCTACAGGTAAATTTAAAAACTAAAATAACAACAACTATAACTACCGAAACTGAGGAAAACGAAGTTAATATTGACGTTCATGTTGATAGTCTGAGGGCAAATTTTGAGCTCTCTTTTGATGAGGATGATAATTATTACGACGGTTATGGACCTCTTGAGCGTCATTACTTCTATCCGGGCCCTACCGGAAATGGATCATGCACGACCCCGAATAGAGCAATAGATGTAGAAGAACTGACAAACCCCTGGTCACAAGACGGTTCCCCCGAAGCGGTTATTCGTTTGTTTGGAGATGGTTATCTATTACAAGAATGTGGTATAGCTCAAGAGCAACAATATGTTTTTCCACTAGCTTGGCAAAAACTCAACAACGTTCAGTGGTATTATGGATCGTTCACGATATCGGATTGGGAAATGATGCCAAGCACATCGGAAATCCTTATGCGAAAAGTTCTGGATCACACAATAACAGAAGACACAGGAATCGGGTTAGTTCAAATTACTGAAAAGGGTATCATCGAAATTCGAAAAAAGTAATGGTATGTGTTTTCCCTGATGCCTGATTTTATCAAATGGTATTAGCCCAGTGCGTATTCCAGGTCCTCCAGCAGATCATCGGGATGCTCAAGTCCAACGCTGATGCGAATCAGGTTTTCGGGCGTCTGGGAATCGGGGCCCTCGCTGCTACGCCGGTGCTCCCAGGTGCTTTCGACACCGCCCAGACTCGTAGCCCGACTTATAAGCTTAGCTTTGCCAATAATATCCACGGCCTGATCCCGATTGCCATCGATTAGGAAAGAGATCATTCCACCAAAACCACTCATCTGTCGTTGCGCAACTTCATATCCCTCATGAGAGGATAATCCGGGATAATAGACCTTTTCTACCTTTGGATGGTCTTGTAAGTACCTGGCCAGTTTCATGCCATTTTCGTTGTGCCCACGCATTCGATAAGGCAACGTTCGCGTACTTCGGGCCAAGAGCCAGCAATCATCCGGGGAGGGTACCGCACCACCTATACGCTGGACAACACGTAGTTTTTCAAAAAATTCATTTTCCTGCTTCGTTACTACTGCCCCTCCGAGGATATCGCTGTGTCCCCCGAAATACTTAGTGGTTGAATGCACTACCAAATCAGCTCCCAGATTCAGTGGAAGCTGGTTTATGGGGGTTGGCCAGGTATTATCCACACAAACAACGGCGTCATTATCGTGCGCCAAATTACTTATCGCTTCAATATCCATAATGTTCATCATGGGATTTGAAGGGGTTTCAACCCAAATAAGCTGTGTATTTTCTTTTAGATGCCGCTCAATATTCTCTATATCCGTCATACTAATAAAATCGGCCTCAAGGCCCCACGGCTGCAATACTTCCTTCACCAGCCTGCGATTACCGGCATAGACATCTTCGGGAATCAGGATATGATCGCCCGGCCGGAGTGCCTGCAGCACAGCCGATGCCGCCGCCACACCGGAAGAAAAAGCTGCCGCGGCCTCTCCCTCTTCCAATACCTTCAGCACATGTTCCCACTGTACCCGGTTGGGATTCTCAAGGCGGGTGTAGTGCCAGTCATCTTCCGAGCGACCTTCTTTATCTATTTCGTAAACAGTGGATCGGTGGACAGGCGGAACGATATCCGATACCTGGTTAGCTACTTCCATAGCAGCGTGGATAGCTTGTGTATCTTTATGCATAATATATTTTGGTTCTATGTATAATATTCGATCTCAGAGGCCAAGGGGTTTCGGAAGATCTCTAATTTATATTCCGACCGGCTTAGCACTAAATTCAGTTCTCAGTAAAAATCGTAAAGTTCTGGCAAATAAAAAAAGTCCGTTTCCGAAAATCCGGAAACGGACCCCAAGCTTATGAATTATTGATGATTAACAGCAGGCCGCCTGCTCTTCGTTGGCATAAACATCACTCTCCCCGAAAGTGTGAAAAGCTTCCCAAGCCACTCCCTGGGGATCAGTAATCCAACTTTTATCTGAATTGGCATAACAGCAGGTGGTTTTCCCTTCTTCTCGCTTCAGGCCGTGGGTGCGATCGATATTAGCTCGAAGCTCCTCAAGTTCCTCCTTTGACTCTGCCTCGATGCCGAGGTGTTCAATTCCTTTAGCACCTTCGCGTTCGGCAATGGAAAAATTCAGCCGGGGATCATCCAGCATCCACTTGGCGTAATCTTCCTTTTGTTTCGTAGGCTCAACGCCAAAGAGTGTCCTGTAGAATTCAACTGATTCGTTCAGGTTGTTTACTTTTAACATTACATGCATACGTTTCATAATGGTCTCCTTTATTTTAGGTGATTTAGATTGTAATTAACCATCTACACCTATGTAGTCGGGGACCAACTGAAAAAGATGCAAAATTAACTCGGATTATTTTGATTTATATAATGTCCCTGATTTATCCCTAACAAAACTAAAAAGATCGGGCATTGGAAAGATGAAAAATGATTTTTCAACCCTTCCGGCCTAATGAATTAATCAAGGCTGAAGAATTAAAAATCAGCTTCGGCCCGGGTTAAAGCCGTACAACCTTTTCCTTAAATACCAAGCTCCAAGTTTATCTAACAATCTTC
>CAYXVW010000123.1:0-7923 GCA_964468695.1 uncultured Balneolaceae bacterium
GTGATGGTACGATAACTACAGATGATAAGGGAATTGAGATTAGCAATGCAACCAATGCCGTGGTCTTGCTTTCTGCCGCTACAAGTTTTAACGGATTTGATACTTGTCCCGACAGAAATGGAAAGGATGAAGTAGCAATTGCTAATCATTACCTCGACCAAGCCTCGGGGAAATCATATGACTCATTGCTCAATAATCACCTGAAAGACTACCACCATTTCTTCAACCGCGTTTCCCTTTCACTGGGAAATGAAGCGGGTTCCAGTCAGAATGAACTCCCCATGGATGAGCGACTGAAGGCCTATTCCGAAGGTGCCGGGGACACCGATCTTGAGGCTTTATATTTCCAATACGGTCGTTACCTGATGATATCAAGCTCGCGAACACCGGGCGCCCCGGCCAACCTGCAGGGTATATGGAACCAGGAAATACGGCCGCCGTGGAGCTCAAACTACACCTTAAATATAAATGCCGAGATGAATTATTGGTTGACAGGTGTGACTAATCTTTCTGAGATGCACAACCCGATGCTTGATTTGATCTCTAATATATCTAAAACAGGCAGGGAAACGGCCCAAAATTTCTATAACGCAGAAGGCTGGGTGGCTCATCACAATTCTGATATATGGGCATTGTCCAATCCTGTGGGAGATGTGGGCCGGGGTAGTCCGCAATGGGCCAATTGGCCGATGGGCGGGAACTGGTTAACACGTCAATTGTGGGATTATTACCAGTTTACCGGTGATAGAACATACCTGCGAAATACCGCCTATCCAATAATGAAAAAAGCCGCTGAGTTTACGATGGATCTGTTGGTAGAAGGGCCGGAAGGTTATCTGGTAACGGTTCCTTCTACTTCACCTGAAATAGCATTTCAATATGTGGAGGGTGAAGATGCTGATGTTTCTATGGCCGCTACAATGGATATGGCTATCATTCGTGACCTGTTTACGAATTTGATAAAGGCCAGCAAAGAGCTCAATGTTGACCCGGTATTTCGTGATTCCCTTATCGCAAAAAAAGAGCGATTGTATCCGTACAAGATAGGTGAGCGGGGCAATATCCAGGAATGGTATAAAGATTGGGTTGCTACTGACATTCACCATCGCCACGTATCACATCTGTATGGATTGCATCCTGGATACAGCATATCTCCCCTGACCACCCCCGAATTGGCTGAAGCCGCCCAGAAAACTCTGGAGATACGCGGAGATGCAGGTACCGGTTGGAGTCTTGCCTGGAAAATCAATTTCTGGGCGCGCCTGTTGGACGGGAATCACGCTCATTCGCTAGTGCGAGACCTGCTGCAACTGACCCGAAGCAACGATACTGACTACAGTGGAGCTGGTGGAACCTATCCAAATTTGTTTTGTGCTCATCCTCCATTTCAAATTGATGGCAATTTTGGAGGCACAGCGGGAATCGCTGAGATGTTGATTCAAAGCCACCTTGACTATACCTATTTACTGCCAGCCATACCTGGCGAGTGGAGTGAAGGAGATGTCAAGGGATTACGAGGTCGTGGAGGTTTCGAATTCGACATGCAATGGGAGGATAAGCAATTATCAAATATTCAAGTAAAGTCGTTAAACGGGAAGACTTGTAAGATACGAACCGACCATCCTGTCAAGCTGGAAGGTACTGATGTCGTATCAACTTCATCCGATAGGGGTTACACAATTACATTTGATACTAAAAAAGGGGAGTCATATAGTCTGTCCTCTAATATCTAGCAAATAAAAATGTTGGTTAATAGCAGGAAATTAATTCCATTTTGACTCGATCGATTGAACAACTAGGCATTATCAGTATTAAAGCAATTATCAGGAACAGAACACATGAATAAGCCCACTTTTATTCAGGATAACTTTAGAAAAAATGGAAAGTTTAATGGAGGTAGCAGGTTGGTATTGGGTACCTCGGGTCTTGGCGGATTATGGGGTAAAGTGGACGAGGAAGAATCAATCGACGCAATATTATATGCCTTAGAAAATGGTGTTCAAGTATTGGATACGGCTCCATCTTATAGTAAAGCGCAAGAGTACATTGGCAAGGCGTTAACTAAATGGAAAGGCCCCCGTCCTTTTATCAGTACTAAAATAGGACGATTGCAAGCCGAAGAACCCGATGAAGTCTATTTAGATTATTCACAAAATGGAATGCGTGAAAGTATCAATAGAAGTCTGGAACTGTTGGGGGTAGACTATATAGATCTTCTTTTTTTGCATGAACCCCATCTAGTACCAGTTGAAAACATGGAGGAGATACTGGATACCCTACACTCATTTCAAGATGAAGGAATTGTGGGTATGCTCGGGATAGGCGGTAATCCGGAAGGACCATTCTGGGACTATGTGGATACCGAATATTTTGATGTGGTCTCTACTTTTCTAAAGATAGATGCCAGTACGCTCGAGGGTTTTAAACATGACATCCCACGATATGTGGATAAAAAATTAGCAATCTATGCCGCATCATCACTACACATGGGATTGCTTGGATCGCGTTTCCAACAATATGTGGAAAATCCTCCTGATATGGAATGGATTCAGCAAGTCCATATTGATAATGCTGTAAAGGTAAATAATATCGCTAAAGAAAACGGAATTTCGTTGACAAACCTTGCCTTGCGATACCTGTTTTCAATGAAAGAGGCAGACCGGGTTGTGTTAGGGCCTAAAAATATGGATGAAGTTAAAACGTCGATCAGTATTTGGGAGGAAGGGCCGCTAGATAAACAGGTTTTTGAAGAGATAACCGAAGTTTTAATGGAATCACTGGATTAAATGGAAACGATTATTTTACAAGAACCAGGCCATTTTAAGCAGACCAACAAAGAATTTGATTTAAGCCTGCAGCCGTATGAAGCGCTTTTGAAAGTCCACCGTATCGGTATCTGCGGTACGGATTTGCATGCTTATGCCGGCGAACAACCCTTTTTCAGCTATCCGCGTATTCTCGGACATGAGCTTGGAGTAGAGGTTGTCGAAATAGGATCAGAAGTTGAGAATGTATCGGTTGGTGATCACTGCTCCGTAGAACCTTACAGATATAATCCCGATGATCAGGCCGTAAAGCAAGGCAAACCTAATTGTGCCGAGCATATGTCAGTACTGGGTGTCCACGAGGATGGTGGAATGCGAGAGTATTTTAAGTTCCCGGCCAAATTCCTGCACTCCTCTGATAAGCTGTCCTACGAGCAACTTGCACTGGTGGAGCCGCTGGGTATTGGCTGCCATGCGGTGAACCGGGCTAACATCACTTCAGATGACCGCGTGCTGGTCATTGGGGCTGGGCCGATTGGCTTGGGGGCCTTACAGTTTGCGCTAGCCACTGGTGCAGAAGTTGCTGTGATGGAGATTGATGCTGCCCGCAAGGAGTTCTGCCAGCAGCAATTTGATTTAGCAGGCGGTATTAATCCGGCCGAAGAGAATTCCAAAGATCAGCTGATTGATCTCTTTAATGGAGAACTACCGTCGGTGGTGCTGGATGCTACAGGCAATAAACGTTCCATGGAAAACACGTTTGATTATATAGCTCACGGGGGACTGCTTGTTTTTATTGGACTGTTCCAAGGTGAGGTCTCGTTTCACGATCCTAGTTTCCATGCCAAAGAACTAACGCTGATGGCCAGCCGAAATGCTCTTTCTTCTGACTTTGAACAAATTATTCGCCAGATTGAGGAAGGTGAAATTGATACTAATCCCTGGATTACCCATAGAGCAACTTTCGATGACATGATTGACGAATTTGACAACTGGCTGGCACCAGAATCAAATGTTATCAAGGCGATGGTTGAGCTTCCATAGCAGATTAGTACAATATAAAATTGTCTCTTTCTTTTAGTTTTGAGTTATTAATAAATCTGGAAAGTCGTATGATATCAAAAGTATCGTAAATTGTTTGGAATCGTAACTAGCAACCGCATTTAAATCTGAATCAAATGTCAGAAGCTAAGCAATCGTCAAATAAATCAGGGGGCTTAAAAGCACCTCTACTTCCATTTATCCTGATTACCAGTCTCTTTTTTATGTGGGGACTGGCCAACAATCTTACCGATACCTTGCTGGCGGCCTTTAAGCGGATTATGAGTCTGTCCGATTTCCAGACCTCCTGGATTCAGGTTGCTTTTTATGGTGCCTATTTCTGCCTGGCATTACCCGCAGCGGTTTTTATCAAGCGATTTACCTATAAGTCAGGCGTGTTACTGGGACTCGGGATGTACGTGCTCGGTGCACTTTTATTTTATCCTGCCAGTATAGCTATGGAGTACGGGCTTTTCCTGGGAGCGCTTTATGTACTGGCCGGGGGACTGGCGGTATTGGAAACGTCCTGCAATCCGTATATCATCGCGATGGGCGATCCTTCAACCGGTACCCGGAGGTTGAACCTGGCGCAATCTTTTAATCCCATCGGTTCCATCTCCGGCGTCATTATCAGTAAGTTTTATATTCTTTCTCAGCTGGATATGGCCGGGGCCGAGGAGCGGGCGGCAATGTCTCCTGAACAACTTCAAACAGTACAGCAGGCCGAACTGGATGCGGTAATGGGTCCCTATGTAGGACTTGGGCTCCTGTTATTTTTTCTTTGGGTTGTTATCGCTTCGGTAAAAATGCCCAAAGCCTCTACCGAATCCACTACGGTTGATTTATGGCCTGCCCTCAAGCGATTGAGTAAAAACAGGAAATATGTGATGGGCATCGTAGCCCAGTTTTTCTATGTGGGTGCACAGATTTGTGTCTGGTCCTTTACCATCCGCTATGTGATGGATGAGCTGAATGTTGCCGAGTCGGCCGCTTCCAATTATTATATTGTGGCATTGGTTGTTTTTACATTTTTTCGCTTTGTAAATACGTATTTGATGAAATATCTCAAGCCGACGAACCTGCTTATGGGATCGGCCCTTGCGGGAAGCTTTTTCACTTTAATTGTCATTGCGGGAAGTGGTTATGTAGGTGTTATCGCCCTGGTAGCTATTTCCGCCTGTATGTCCCTGATGTTTCCTACCATCTTTGGTTTGGCCTCAGAGGGCCTTGGTGAAGATACTAAGATCGGAAGTTCGGGACTTATTATGGCGATCGGTGGAGGTGCTGCGCTTCCGGCGCTTCAGGGGTTACTCTCAGATGCTACCGGTAGTATACATATCTCCTACTGGATTCCTTTAGTGTGCTTCCTTGTAGTTGCCTTGTATGGTTTGCTCAATAAGCAATACGATCTGGCCGAAGCAACAGGCAAATAGTTTGAAAAACATTAATATGTATTGCATTATAAACCTTATTAGGATTAACTATCCCTAACACGTTGAGTGGTTGGAAATGGGTATAAAGTCCTATAAACAGATAATCAATCTCCCTATATCCCTCTTCGCTAAGAGGGACCTCCGGTAATTGCTTCTCAAAGCAATCCATAGCAAGCCTGTTGAGCAACGGGTTCCTCCTTGGAGAAGCAGGCAGGAGGATTGACCTAATTTAAATGGAACCAATCAGTTCTTTTTTATAGATATTCAACCGCACAACGAGTTATTCCTATTAACCAATAACTACTAACCATTACCCATAAAATGAGTCGTCAATTTAAGCGCTACTGTAAAACAATGGAGCTAGAAGACGATGCCGACTTAATAGAAAAGTATAAAGAAGTGCATGCAAAGGAGAACGTCTGGCCGGAAATATCCCAGGGAATGAAGGAAGTGGGGATATTGGATATGGAGATTTATATTTCCGGTAATCGCCTGTTCATGATTATGGATACTGTTATTGATTTTGATCATGAAAAGGCAATGGAAGAACTTGCCGGAAAACCGCGGCAGCAGGAATGGGAAGCCTATGTTTCATCTTTTCAGCAGACAGATGAGGATGCTACGGCCGATGAAAAATGGCAGCTGATGGAAAGGATATATAAATTAGACCAGGAAAATGAATATGCGCCTGAAGAGGGACAGATAAAAGAGTGTCCCTAAGAAATTTTGGAGATTAAATACGGGCCAGTATTTCAGATTGAACCTACAACACAATTAAATATGATGAGAGCCTTATTCTTGATGGTATTTTTCCTGGTAATGTCGTGGACGATAGCACCGGCACAGGATACCTTAACCGTCATGTCCTACAATATTTATCACGGAGAGCAGGCTTACCAGGAAGGGGAAAGTAATATTCAGGAGGTCGCTGATTTGATTCGGAAAGTGAAACCCGATTTTGTAGCCCTGCAGGAAGTGGATGAGATGACCGGGCGGCTCGCATCACTAAACGAGGGAGAGCGATTTAGCCTGATAGATAGCTTGGCAGCACTTACCGGTATGGAAGGATATTTCGGAAAGGCTATCGATTATGACGGCGGTGGATATGGGGAGGGATTGCTATCAAAAGAATCATTAACACCACAAAAAGTGATGTTACCCATTCCCAAAGGAGGAGAAAAGCGAACGCTGTTATTTGCAGAAATACGTACAAAATCAGGCCAGCCGATTATTTTTGCGGGGACCCATCTTTGTCATCAATACGAGGAAAACCGCATAGCCCAGGTACGAGCAATTAATAAATATTTTTTAGATAATGAGGTGCCGGTTATAATTGCTGGGGATTTCAATTTTACGCCGGATACCCGTACACATAGGCTCATGCAGGATTGGTGGGCCGATGCTAGTTTACAGTTCCAGAAAGCTCCTGATCTAACCTTTTCTTCTAAAAAGCCAGACAGAAGAATTGATTACTTGTTTTTATCCAGGAATGCCAATTGGGAAATATTGTATGTTAAAACGATTGATGTAGACTATTCCGATCACCTGCCGGTAGTAGCCAAAGTGGTAATCCATCCCTGAAACTAAAATCTTAATTACTACATTACATATGATGATGCCCAGTCAACTACATAAACTATTTTGTTTAATAATGCTGGGCATAGTCGTAGCTGCCTGCCAGCCGTCTTCCGGAACGGAAACACCTTCCCAGCTTACCACCGAGTATCTCACAAATCCCGTGGGTCTGGATGTGGATACCCCTCGCTTCTCCTGGATTCTTTACAGCGATCAACAGGGCGCGAGCCAAACGGCCTACCAGATCATGGTATCTCAAAATAAAGAGGAGCTTCGTAATGGGACTGAAACCGTATGGGATACCGGCAAAATATCTTCCTCTCAAACGGTGAATATTCAATATGAGGGTGAAGAGCTGGAAAGCGGTGAAACCTACTACTGGAGAGTCCGGACATGGGACGGCGATAGCGTTGCAACATCATGGAGCACGATACACTCTTTTCAGATGGGACTGTTGGACCCTGATGACTGGCAGGCACAGTGGATCGCTCACCCGGATTCGGCAGTTGTGGCTCCTTTGTTGAGAAGCGAGTTCACTATTGATAAGGAGATTGCTTCTGCTACATTATATACAACCGGAGTCGGATATTATGAGATGTATCTGAATGGAGATAAAGTGGGTGATCATGTTCTGGATCCGGCGATTACCGACTATAATGATCGGGTTCTCTATGAGACCTACAAGGTAACCGAACAGCTCAACTCCGGGGAGAATGCCCTGGGATTATGGCTGGGAGAGGGAGCATGGAGACTCAGGGAGGGCGACGACCGTTGGGCTTGGTACGGTATGAATAATAACTTTGGGAAACCGATGGGTATAGCCCAGCTTCGTATTCGTTTTAAAGACGGTTCGGAAAGGATAGTTACGACCGATGAATCTTGGTCAGCGGCGTCGAGTCCGATTACGTATAGCAGCGTGTATGGCGGAGAAGACTACGATGCACGGCTGGAACAAGAGGGGTGGAATGATACAGGTTTTGATGATTCTTCCTGGCAGAGAGCAGAACTCGCGGATGAATCGGATATTCTCCTTGACTCTCAGCTGATGCCGCCTATACGAGTGACGCAATCCATCGAAGCGGTGACGCAAACCCAACCGGATTCAAATA
>CAYXVW010000124.1:0-7800 GCA_964468695.1 uncultured Balneolaceae bacterium
ATTACCCGGCAAAAGAAGACGGAACAGAAACTTCGATACCGTTCAAAGGCTATTTCCTCCTCCATGGATGGCATCTCCATTGTAAATGAAGACGGGGAGTTTATTTATATGAACGAGGCACAAGCCGATATTTACGGCTATGACTCCGTGGATGAGTTGCTCGGCAGAAGCTGGAAAATATTCTACAAGGAAGAGGATATCCCGTTTTTCACCAATGAAGTGATTCCCACCATAAAACAGCAGGGCCAATGGAAAGGAGAGGCCGTGGGAAAAAGAAAAGATGGGTCCACATTCCCACAAGAGATTTCACTCAGCAGCACCGAGGATGGAGGCATGGTTTGTGTGGTACGGGATATTACCGAGCGCAAGCAACAAGAACAGAAAACCCAGCAGTCGCTCAAGGAAAAAGAAGTCCTTCTCGAGGAAATCCATCACCGGGTCAAGAATAATCTCTCCGTTATATCAAGCCTGTTGGAATTGCAACGATTTGAACCGGTGGAATCAATAGATGCATTGATTGAAGATACGCAATCCCGGATTAAATCCATTGCCAAAATCCATGAAAAACTCTATCAATCAGAAACACTCTCTGATGTCAATATTAAAGAATACATCGAAGATTTTTCCGACATCGTATCGGATACCTTTAATTCTGATCAGAAAGCGATTGCAATAGTCAAAGATTTGCAGCCTTTCACTGTTGAGATAACCAATGCGGTTCCTCTGGGACTTATTATTAACGAGTTGCTTACTAATGCGTTTAAGCATGGGTTTTCGGATATACATAATGGGGAAATAAGAATTACCTTGGAAAAGGCCGAGAGAGAGGCTATGCTATCCGTGGCGGATAATGGTCACCCTTTACCTGATGATTTTTCACTTGAAAGCAGCAGTTCATTGGGAATGACACTGATTAAAACGCTTATCAGCCAACTGGAAGGCAACATTACTATTACACAAGGAGAGTGGACTACATTTGAAGTAACGTTCCCTTATTCGATCTGACTTAAGAACTCCATTTAAAGCAAAAAATAAAATAGATTTGGATTCAAATCATTGAATATAGTATGTTCCATCATAAGTACGTAGGTATAAAAACGTAGGTATATAATAAGTATAAATAGAAGTAAGTTTGCAGTTGGTTGAAAGTAACTGAAACCCCTAATCTATAGCTATATCTACAATGGGAGATAAAATGGAACTGCCCTCGCTATTTTTTGATAAACATCCCAACCCGATGTTCGTATATGATATTGATACGCTTGAGATCTTGGAAGTCAATAAAAGTACCGTTCAAAAATATGGGTTTAGTCGTGATGATTTTTTGCAACTAACGTTAGAAGATATCCGACCTCCGGAAGATATCCCTGAGTTGCGCAAGCGACTTAAACAAATAAAACGAACATCAAATGTTTCGAATGGAGGGACTTTTCGGCATCAAACTAAAGGAGGAAAAGTATTGAATGTTCAAATTACAGCCCAGTATTTTTCTGTCCGGGGACGGGATACCCGTATTGTCCATGTCCATGATTTGACGGAAACTCTCCGTTTGAAAAATGAAATTGAAGAAACTTACCACGACCAGCAGGAGCTAATCCATAATAATCCGTTGGCAATGGTTAAGTTCGACCAAGATTTTCGGATTATCGAGTGGTCCCGGCGGGCCCAAGAGAAGAGTGGCTATACTAAGGATGAAGTAATAGGAAAATCCATATTTGACATAAGCTTTTTTGTTGAGAAGGAATTGGCTTCTGTAAAAGCACACATTCAGGATATTGCTTCCGGGGAAAAAGACCGGGACCGGTTTGAAACCGTCATACAGTTAAAAGATGGCAGCAGGATGCATGTACTGTTGCATGTATCAGCGTTGCGTAAACCGGATGGGGCTTTGAAATCGGTGTTGACGTTTATTGAAAATATTACGGCCCGTAAGGAAGCTCAAAAGCAGTTAAAAAGGAATGAGCAATTATTTAAAAGCCTGTTTCTTGATGCACCCGTTGCTATTGCCATGATTGATGCCAAGGGAAAAGTACAGAAGGTTAATAAATCTTATGAAAAGCTGTTCGGCTATAAAGAGGAAGAAATGATCGGGCAGGATTTGCTGGAACATCAATTACCGGAAGATCGGCAGGACGAAATAGAAGAGCTTTATGCGGGCATTTTTGAAGAGGGCACGTCTAAATATTATAAAGACCAGCGGCTAACCAAGCAGGGGACCACGAAAGATCTGCTTGTCGGTGCCTTACCCGTGATTACGAATGGAGAACCGATTGCGGCATTTGGCATTTATACAGACATCACGAAGCTGAGAAAGACAGAGGATAACCTGCAGCAATCGCTCGAAGAAAAGGAAATACTCCTGTCTGAGATTCATCATCGCGTGAAAAATAATCTCGCTATAATTTCCAGCCTTCTGCAGCTTGAGGCCATGAGTTACGAAGAGGATTCGACCGTTTGGAATGCGTTAACCCAGAGTAAGCTTCGCATCCATTCCATGGCTCATATTCACGAACAGTTATACAACTCCCGGGATTTTTCCAATATAAGTATGGAAGAGTATATATCCGACCTCGTGGAATATGTTTGTGAAAGTCTGCAACGAAAAAATCACCAGGTGGAGCCAAGCGTTGTATGTGATGAGATATCGCTGAATGTCAATCAAGCTGTACCCTGTGGGTTGATTATAAACGAATTGGTGACCCATGCCATTAAACACGGTTCTGCTAGCCAACCACTAAATATCAATGTTACCGTTAGCCGTGAAGATGAGCTGGTGACACTTGTAGTTGAGGATGATGGGGCAGGATCCCTTTGGGATTTAAAAACCTGGTCTGAAGAATCTCTGGAATATCAAATTGTTGAACAATTGACCGAACAATTAGAGGGAGACATTGATGTAGCATATACTGAAGAGGGAAGAATCCGTTACGAAATCAAGTTCGCAAAAACTGATAAGTCCGGATCGACAGGGAGTCATTTTGTATAAAATAAACCGTAACCTATAAAGTTTTTCTTATCATATTTTATTTGTGATATGGGTATAAACAATTTGGTATTGTTCTGAGGGGAGCCGGCTATTCATTTTGTAGTAGATATCCATTCCATTTTGGAGTTATAAAGGAGGTGGGGTACTTATTAATCGGAAATTCTTCTTATAAACAGAGACCAATTTATAATCATACAGGATGGCTGTGCAATGGGGGGATACTCTCTTCTATATGTTTTATACTCAACGGCTAGAGAGTTTTTACAAACTTATGGTATATTCATTAAATTCTTAACAACAGGCATGAATATAAGTGTATATAATAAGGCAGATAGAAACTTACTGTTCATAGGTTGCAATGGGTAAGTTAAAAGGTAAAGACGGTTACCCCGGTAAAGGTTTTTACGGGATTCGCTCTAATTTTAGATATCATCATATATCATATGACGGATTTTAAAAAATCTCTTCGTGACAAGAAGGGTCATGTTACTATATTATCGGTTTTTTTCGTGGTGGCTTTGTTCCTGGTGGTGGCAACTCATTATGGGACGAAAACGCTTTCTGCTGTTCGTGCCTATGTAGCTGGTGAAGGTCAATGGACTAAAGCCCAAAAAGAAGCCGCGAGCCTGCTTGTGCAATATAGCGTTGAACAGGAGCCAGACTTGTATACCCGGTTCCAGGAAGCATTGGATTTACACAGGGGATTTAAACGGGCACGGCAGACATTAACCTCCGACAATCCGGATTACGATCTGGCATATGAGGGATTCCAGATGGCTGATATCCACCCGGAGGATATTGAGCTGCTTATATGGTTGACACAGTTTCACGATGATATATCCTATCTGGAAGAGGCCGTAGATATATGGAGGGAGGGCGATCAGCTAATTGCTGAACTGGACAAAATTGGCCGTGAGATACAAGAGGTTGTTCAGGCCGGCCAGATGAACCAGGAGCTCAGAAGCCAATATATCAGAGATATCGCATCCCTGGACCGGAGGCTAACGAATTTTGAAACCTCGTTTTCCTCAACCATGGGGGAGGCGGCCCGCTGGATACAGGGCATTATTTTCTGGTCTACCGTGGGATTGGGAGCCATTGTTATTGTCATAGGCTATATCATCACCCGAAGGTTTTTACGGGGAATAAACGATCTGAACACGCAGCTTGTAAAGAGTGAATCCAAATTCAAGAAAGTACTTCAGAATTCTCGTGATATTATTTATCAGATGGATTTCGACTCCCAGAACTATGAATATCTAAGTCCCGCAGTGGAATCGATGCTGGGCTATACCCCCGAAGAATTAATGGAAAAGGGGCCCAGCTTTATATTGGATCGCATACATCCTGAGGATTTAAAGCGGATCGAACAAGAAGTCAATGAGATGAAAGGAAAAGGGGTCGAAGATCACTTTGCCAAGGAAACCAAGTATCGTATAAAAACGAAAGAGGGAAATTATATTTGGGTTAACAATCGCCGGAGGTTGCTCAAAGATGAGAACGGTAATCCTGTAGCCTTTGTGGGCAGCATACGCGACATATCGGAGCAAGAGAAGCAAGAAACAAAAATACGACAATCGCTGAAGGAAAAGCAAACCCTCCTGGCTGAAATTCACCATCGCGTTAAAAATAACCTGGCAATAATTTCGGGTTTAATGCACCTGCAACAAGCGGAGGCCGATGAACAGGTACGACCCATCCTGGAAGATATGCAGTCGCGAATCCAATCTATTGCCATGATTCACGAAAAATTGTACCAGACAGACAGCTTCTCTGAGATAGATATGAAAGAATATGTTGAAGACTTTACCCAAATGGTTGAGAGTACCTATGGTTCGAAGCAGCAAGAGGTCGAAATGAAAGAGAACTTGGAGAGCTTTACGCTTGATATTACCAAAGCCGTTCCCCTCGGATTAATACTGAACGAGCTGCTTAATAATGCTTATAAGCATGGATTTCCGGATTCCAAAAGTGTGGGAGAGTTACGTATTAAAATGGAAAGACAAAATGGAACGGCCATGCTACAGGTAACCGACAACGGGGCCGGCTTACCAGATGATTTTAGTTTTGATAATAAACAATCACTGGGTATCACCTTGGTCAAAACGCTGACCGATCAGCTGGGAGGGGAAGTAGAGGTCGTTCCGGGAGCACACACTACCTTCCAGGTGACCTTCCCGATTACCTCCTAGGCAGCAATATTAATAATCCCATCGTACACAAACTGTATAGCAAGTGCGGCAAGGATTACGCCTAAAAAGCGTCTCAGGATTTCATCCCCTGTTTTGCCGATTATTTTCTTCAGGTATTTTGAAACCAGCATAAGGATCAGGGTGAGCAACAGGATGGTCACGATGGCTGCTATAACTCCGATATTGGCACTGCTTTCACTTGATTTGGAGAACATGAGGATAGACAACGTCAAGCCGCCCGGTCCGGCCAGCAGGGGGATGGACATCGGGAATACCGAGATATCTTTTTTCTGGGGAGCGGAAGTGTATTCAACCTTTTCGGTAATCATATTGAAAGCCGTATAGAATAGCAGCAGTCCGCCCGCAATACGCAGGGAGTTGATATCAATGCCAAGCTGGTCTAGCAAAGGCTCGCCATAATTCCCAAACACAATTAAAAGGACCATGGAAATAATTACCGTCTTGAATGCCATCTTCCGCCGGTGCCTGGCCTCTCCCTCCGGGATAAGGGAATGAAATACCAGCGCAGCCCCGATCGGATCCGTAATGACAAAGAAGCCGGTTAAAGCATTTAGGTAAACTGCCAGGTCCATGTAATTATGTGTTGTTTATTGGATGAAATTAAAAGAGTTAAGTCATAAGAGGATAGGAATTAAATCGGATGAGCTCAAAAGGTAATTTCTGGGGTACAAACTTTTCATAAGGGACATATTTCTTCTAAGGTCTTGAGACGTTGCTCTAAAATAGATTTGTGATGATTAGGACATTAACCACTTCTGGATCGGTGGCAGTAACATTCCACGAGATCTCAGCTAAAAGCAGTTTTCCTGTATAAAGCGAGGTTGTAAGCGATTAATCGAATTAGCAATGTGCAAAAGTGGCAGGGAACCTAATGATCTGGTGAATAAGAAATACTCGTACAAACGTTAATTCGATTTCTGTTTACTTTTATTCTTAAATTCTTGAAATACTATAACGATGATGGTAATCAAAGTTATGGGAGTAACAAAGTATAGCATTACAGTATTGTATATAGGCAACAGGTTATGTTCTGTTGCAGATAATATAAGATACAAAGTATATGCAACGTAGTAACTCAGAAATATAGCTCCTTCCCATCTGCTGATTGCCCCCCTTGTAAAGAATATAGGCAGACAGGCAATCGCCACCGCAATCATAAGTGGAATGTCAAACCCCAAAATTGGTCCGGAAACTAGAATGCCTGATGGAGCCACAATGCTTGATATGCCAAGAACACCCAATATGTTAAATATATTGCTGCCCACAACGTTGCCCACCGCAATATCACGTTCTCCCCGAATAGCAGCAATAACCGATGTTACAACTTCAGGCATTGAAGTACCGGCAGCTACAATGGTCAACCCTATTATCAATTCACTGACGCCCAAATAACTGGCAAAACTGACCGCACTATTGACGAACCAGCGCGACCCCAAAACCAATAAGGCTAAACCTGCAGCTACAAAAAATATGTTTAGTAGCCAATTTGCCTGAACTTGTGAAGATTCGTTTTCCTGTAATTTTTGACCGGACTCTTTTTTACGGGCATAAATTCTAAGACTTAAGACCACTAAAATGACGGTATATAGGATTAAGCCGGAGACCAATAACAAGCCGTCAAAATGGCTAATAGTCTGGTCCAGGCTGAGAAGAAAAACGGCAACAGAAACAGTGATCATCAGGGGGACATCAAAACGAATGATCTGTTGAGAAACAGAAAGTGGGACAATAATAGCAGACAGACCTAAAATAAACAGGACGTTGAAAATATTACTCCCTATAACATTTCCCAGTGCTACATCAGCCTGCCCGGAGATAGCTCCTCCTATACTGACAGCAAGTTCTGGTGCACTCGTACCAAATGCTACTACTGTTAGACCAACAATAAGAGGGGAAATGCCCAGGACCGATGCTATCTTAGATGCGCCACGCACCAACATCTCAGCGCCGGTAATGAGAAAGATTAAGCCAGAGATAAATAGTAGAATTGCCATTTAAATTTTAGATGTAAATTAGAACGCCACAAAATGACCTTGTCCAAAAGGGGCGTGCAGCCGGGTGCTGATTTTAAACAAAATGTACTGTAGAAATTGAGGAACTAAAAATCGGCAAGAGCCTGCTCACCGAAGCTTTGGTTTTAAAACGTAGGGGAGAGAGGAACCTCCGCTCAATGCACTTGCTTGTGCTGGTAGAAGACGAATTACACCGATAAGGAGAAATTATATGCCTCTTCTAATAACGGTTTAATAACTTCTACTTCATTTAAATCTCTTAACTTTGCTACATGAGTTACTTTTTTATCATCACCTACTGTTTTTATAAATATAGGATCATCGACTTTTCGTCCTATATGAATGGCTACTCGTATGGCATCTTTCATGATGGACAAGTCTGTAAAAATCCGGGTGCTTCGAAAAAGTACGTATCTATCTCTTGCTACAACTTCAACCGTGCCGAAACTCATGACGAACTCCTCAATGGCATTGTAAATTTCGACAAGTGAGTCAGGCCTGTTTCGGAGCACATGTTCACGATTTCCAGTACCGCAGGCATGTCTCTGATTCTTGCGAGTAAATTCTCGATTACATTTTGGGCATTTCC